>CAKQVW010000150.1 GCA_934277865.1 uncultured Pseudobdellovibrionaceae bacterium
CCTTGTCCCTGACCATCCCAGCGTCGAATGTTGTCGTAGTACACGTTTCCTTGGAATGTGCTCTGGTCAAAGGTTCCCTCTAGCTCGATCGAACCCATGGCATTGGTGAACTTCAAGTACGCGCGGTTTCCTTGCACGTAGCCTGTTGCCGATGTGAACTCACGCGCATAGGGACCGACAACTTTTCCGGAAGCGTCTGGACGGTTGGCAAATTCATCATAGATCGCAATCAAGAAATACGCGTCGGCGCGCACATTGACTTGCGCATTGTTGGATGTGCTCAAGAGACCTGACTGCAGCGGCACATAACCACCGATGAACACTCCTGTGCCACCGTTTCCTTGTGCCGAAACGTAACCGAGATATTCCGGAGCCATGTCGGCCTCGACAAAGCCCGTGACGGCGTCCTGAAATCCATCTTGGTTGGCCGCTGCCGAAATGACCCAGCCATTAAGACCAACAGTTTGTCCCGTCGGAGTTTTCACCGAACCTGCGCCGACAAGATGAGGGCTTCGACCCGTGATTGGCGTCGCGCCGTCCTCTTTCGAACATCCGACAAGAGCAAGCATCATAAACAGTGCTCCGAAAATTCGTTTTGTCGCATTCGAGGTTTTCATTTCTCACTCCTTCAAGCGATTCATATTCAAATAGCTCTAAGGGCAAGCAACGGGCCAAGTTTGTGGGACGCGAGAGACGCATAAAATCGCTCCCGAGTCTCATTTCGAGACATCGGGAGCGAAGTGACTAGATAGGAAGACAGGTGTCGAAGCCCTGAACAGGCTTTTTAAGACAATTACGCGTAGAACTTGCGATCAGTCTTTGCGAGATTTTTAAGCGGCGTGCACGGCTTGAAACGTTCGCCATATTTTCCGGCCAAAACTTCCAACTCATCACAGATGAGCTTTGCACCGACGGAGTCCGCGTAGCGCAGCAGACCACCACGGAACGGCGGAAAACCGGTTCCCGTGATCATTCCAAGATCCACTTCATCTGGTGTCTCCACGACGTGTTCTTCAATGAGTGCCAAAGCCGCTTCATTGATCATCGGGAAAATCCCGCGGCGAATGGTTTCATCGGCCGAAAGACGATCGGACGGCGAACCAAGGCCAAGCTCTGCGTAGACCGATTGATCAACGCCTTGGCTCTTTCCTTTTTCATCGTAGAGGTAAAAGCCTTTTCGAGACTTCTTACCCAGACGCTCTTTGTTTTCCGAAAGCTTCTTCATCACTGGCGGGATCATGATGCGATCGCCAAGCGAGTCGTGGAAGATCTTCGAGACCTTGATACAAACGTCGATTCCGATTTCATCCATCAGCGTGAACGGACCCATCGGCATTCCAAACTCATTCTTGTAACGGCGATCCACAGTCTCAATCGACATACCATCTTGAAGAAGCCATGCCGCTTCGATCAGGTACGGAACAAGAATACGATTCACCAAAAATCCGGGACCATCTTTCACAACGACCGGAAGTTTTCCCATCTTCTTGGAAAGTTCGAAGATGGTGGCAACCGCCTCGTCGCTGGATTTTTCACCGCGAATCACTTCCACAAGAGGCATCTTGTGGACCGGGTTAAAGAAGTGCATACCGACAAAGTTCTCTGGACGTGGATGGCCTTTCGCCATCTCCGTCACCGAAAGCGAGGACGTGTTCGTCGCAATGATGCAATCCGGCCGACAGTGAGTCGCCGTTTCGCCGATCACCTTCTTTTTGATGTTCATGTCTTCAACGATCGCCTCGACCACGACATCCAGTTGGCCAAAACCCGCGAAATCAAGACCACCGGTGACTTTCGACATCTTGCGATTGAGATCATATGCGTCGATTTTTTTTCGTTTGACGAGTTTGCTCCAGATCTCGCGAGCGTGACGAAGCCCAAGGGCCACGGCGCCATAGTTGATATCTTTCAGTCGAACATCGATCCCGCGATCCGCCGCAACGTAGGCGATACCGCCACCCATGGTCCCCGCACCCAAGACGCCGATGGCCTTCACGGGCTTGGCTTTCACGTCGCTGGCGACACCGGTCTTTTTCTTCACCGATTCCATCAAGAAGAACACGTTGATCAGATTCTTTGAAACATCCGTCACCGCGACTTCACAGAATGCTTCCAATTCAATCTGCAGCGCACGATTGATGTCCGACATACCGTAGGTCTGATCGACGACGTCGATCGCCTTAAGTGGCGCCGGATAATGTCCCGACGTCTGCTCAAGAGTGCCGCTCTTCCATTTTCCAATGACAAACTTGCGAGCTGGAAAGAGCTCCATCGCCGCCATCACAGCACCTTTGGGTTTGTAGGTCTTGCGACGTTTTCCTTTGGCAGCTACTTCACGAGCAAACTCCAAAGCCCGCGCTTCTAGAAGCGACGGGTGATAAACGCCGTCAACAAGTCCCAGCTTTTCCGCTTTGCGTGAATCCACGGCACCACCTTTGACGATGATATCCAGTGCCGCCTGATAACCAATCACACGTGGCAACCTCACGCAGCCGCCGAAGCCAGGAATGATGCCAAGCTTCACTTCGGGGAGTCCGATCTTGGTCGACGGATCGTCGCTTGCGAGACGGTAGTCGCAGGCGAGGATCATCTCACATCCCCCGCCCATACAGGCACCGTTGACAGCCGCAATCACCGGAATCTTCATCGACTCGATCAGACCAAAGATTTCGTGCGCTTTTGAAATCGCGGCCTTGAAATCATCTGCCTTTTTCATCGCACGAATTTCGTCGATGTCCGCTCCTGCGATAAAGATCGAGGACTTGCGCGAGACGATCACAGCCGCCTGAAATCCACCGCGACTGACTTCTTCAAGGACTTCCTTGAAGCGAACCATCACGGGGGTCGAGAATTTGTTTACCTTTTCACCGACGAGATCAAATTCGATCAACGCGATGCCATCTTTGGGGACGATGCGAATGGATTCTTCAATGCTCATGTTTCGTTCTTTCTCGTGTGTAATTTCCATGTTGTATCTCGCCAAAACCCGGTCGTACCGGGGTTCCCGTTAGGCTTCGTTTTGAATGACCATCGCGCCACCCTGACCACCACCGATACAGAGTGTTGCAAGACCAAACTCTTTTCCGCTGCGTTTTAACTGCTTCATCAGAGTCAAAACAATGCGTGTTCCGGTCGCACCCACTGGGTGACCAAGCGCGATGGCGCCTCCGTTGACATTGAGTTTCGCCATGTCAATCGAACCAACAGCTTTCGGCAAATCCAGCTTCTCACGAGCGAACTTGTCGCTCTCAAAAGCACGTAGACACGCCAAAACCTGTGCGGCAAACGCCTCGTTGAGTTCGACGTAGTCCATGTCTTTGAGCTCAAGTCCCGCGCGACGAAGTGCAATCGGCGACGAATACACCGGCCCAAGCCCCATGCGCTCGGGCTCTAGTCCTGCAAAACCATAGGACAACACACGCGCCAACGGTTTGTAGCCAAACTTTTCGGCCTTCTCGCGACTCATGAGAATCACCATCGCGGCACCGTCCGTGATCGGGCACGCGTTTCCGGCTGTCACCGTTCCGTTTTTGCGATCAAAAATGGGCTTCAGCTTGGCGAGTGCTTCCATCGATTGACCATCGCGCGGTCCGATATCTGCCTCGACAACTTCTTTGAAGTTTGGCGGCAAATAAACCGGCGTGATCTCTTCTGCCATCACGCCATTTTTCATCGCAGCAACGGCGCGTTGGTGGGACTGCAGAGCGAATTCGTCTTGTTCTTTGCGAGAGAGCGTCCATTCTTTGGCAAGAAGCTCGGCCGTTTCTCCCATGTTTTTTCCGACAAAAGGATCCGTCAGACCTTCAACAATCGAGATACGAGGCTTGTACGGCGCACGCGCCATCGGGCTCGTGGTCAATAGTCCCATGATCGCCTTCATGTCAGCCCCGACAAGCCCCGCCAACGCGCCAAGCTGTTGGGCCGGCGAGCGAGCGCCACCCAATGCGGCAATCGCCTTGGTGACCTCAGCCGAGTAAATCAATGGCATCTGCGACATGCTCTCGGTACCGCCGGCGACAACCGCGTCAGCCATGCCCGCCTTGATCTTGTCGAATCCCGTGCTGATGCTCTCAAGCGCTGACGCACAGTTGCGATGCACCGTGTGCGCCGAGGTTCGCTGCGGAACACCGGCTCCCAGAGCGACCACGCGGCCGATATTGACAGCATCCGATGGACTTCCCGTGTTGCCGATGATGACCTCGTCGACAAGATTAACGTCGAAATTCGTGCGTGCAAACAGCTCACGAAGCGCCACTCGACCCAACTCTGCTGGGTGCACGGTTTTGAGTTTCGTGTCAGCTTTCGCAAAAGGCGTGCGCAATCCATCGACGATCACGACGTCGCGCGGGCTTTTTGGTGATACAGACTTCGTTGACATGACCAGCTCCTTTTACGGCAGTAATATGCTTCCGCATGCTTAAGACTTAAACATTCGAAATTCCTTCGAAATTATTGTCAAAGAAAAGTGACAAAAAGGCTTCAAGAGTTTGCTTTTATGCGACAAGCAATGAACCGAATTGTCAGCTTGCGCCTCGGTTTGACTTGGGACGATACGCTTTCTACGCTTGGGGCTTCATTACCAAAGCGCTATAAATTCGCTCTGGTTCAAGAGCGTTAGGACGTCACAAAATGAGTTCAAATCCCCAATCGGAAAAGTCCCTGCTGGATCGCGAAGCCCTCGATTATCATCAGCGCCCCACCCCGGGGAAAGTCGAGGTCATTTCTAGTAAACCAGTTTCAACCGACCGCGCACTCTCTCTAGCCTACTCGCCCGGCGTAGCCGTTCCCTGCAAAGAGATCGCGAAAGACCCAGAGCGGGTTTATGACTACACCACAAAAGGCAATCTGGTCGCGGTGATCACAAACGGCACCGCCGTTCTTGGCCTCGGAGACATCGGCCCCCTGGCAGGCAAACCTGTCATGGAAGGAAAGGGTGTCCTGTTTAAACAATTCGCCAATATCAACGTCTTTGACCTCGAACTCCAGACGAGCTCGGTCGACGAGTTCTGTAGCGCCGTGAAGGCCTTGGAGCCGACCTTCGGCGGCATCAACCTCGAGGACATCAAAGCGCCCGAGTGTTTTGAAATCGAAGAGCGCCTGAAGAAAGAGATGAACATCCCCGTCTTCCACGACGATCAACACGGAACGGCCATCATCTCGGGCGCCGCACTTCTAAACGCATGTGAAGTCACCGGTCGCAAAATGAGCGAGATCCGACTTGTTGTGAATGGCGCAGGGGCCGCCTCGATTTCCTGCACACGCATTTTTATGGCTCTCGGAGTGAGACCTGAAAACATCCTGATGTGCGACTCCAAAGGAGTGATCTACAAGGGCCGCAAAGAAGGTATGAACAAATACAAAGAGCAGTTCGCCGTCGAAACTCCGGCGCGCACCCTGCTTGACGCACTCAAAGGCGCAGACGTGTTTATCGGTCTTTCTGTCGCTGGCGCCGTCACCGAGGAAATGCTTAAAGTCATGGCGGATCGTCCAATTATCTTTGCGATGGCAAACCCCGACCCGGAGATCGACCCACCAACAGCAAGACGCATTCGCCCTGACTGCATCGTTGCAACCGGTCGCTCGGACTATGCCAACCAAGTGAACAACGTCTTGGGCTTCCCTTTCATCTTCCGCGGGGCGCTGGATGTGCGTGCAACCCAGATCAATGAAGAGATGAAACTTGCAGCCGTCCACGCTTTGGCGAAACTCGCCAAAGAAGAGGTCCCAGAGAAAGTATCGGCAGCTTACGGCGGCCAGAGCTTTAGCTTCGGGCCCGAATACCTGATTCCAAAACCGTTTGATCCACGCGTTCTGCTGTGGGTGACTCCCGCCGTTGCGAAAGCCGCGATGGACTCCGGCGTCGCCAAAAAACCAATCACAGACTTCCAGGCTTATCGTGATCGCCTCGAGGCCTTCCAGGGCGCTCGCACCGGCTTTGTTCGCTCGGTCATGCACCGAGTGAAGAACCAGGCTGTCTCCAGCGGCAAACAGCTCCCCAAAATCGTCTTCCCTGAAGGGGTCTCAACAAAAGTTCTCAAAGCTCTGCAAACGGTCGTTCACGAAGACATTATCCAGCCCATCATCATTGGAAATCGCGACAAGGTGATGCAGCAGATGGATCTCTTGGGTCTTGAAGATCTCAAGTCCCTGACTATCATCAATCCCGTCGAGCATCCCAAGTACCGCGAATACGTCGACAAACTGTACACGCTCCGACACCGCAAAGGTGTCATGGCCCGCGAAGCCGAGCGACTCATGCTGGATCCCGACTACTTCGCCTCGATGATGGTTCATGCCGGTGACGCCCAAGCGATCATCACAGGTGCCACACAGAACTATTCGGACTGCGTGAAGCCGATCTTGGAAATCATCGGTGCTGGTGCTCGTAAAACAGCAAGTGGCCTGAACCTGGTTATCTTCAAAAATAAGATGCTCTTCTTTGCCGACACGACGATGAACATCGATCCATCGGCCGAGCAAGTAGCGACGATTGCCATCCACGCGGCCCGAGTCGCCGAGTACTTCCGCATTCAACCGCGGATCGCGATGCTGTCTTACACAAACTTCCGTTCGCGAGGCGAAAACCCGTCGAAGATGCGACAAGCAGCCGAGATCGTGAAGAAGCGGTATCCTCACCTCATCGTCGATGGCGAGATGCAGGCGGACACGGCGGTGAATCCGGACATCGTCGAGCGCATCTTCCCGTTCTGCGAAGTCAAAAACGGCGCCAACATCTTGATCTTCCCGAACCTCGACGCCGGCAACATCAGTTACAAACTGGTGCAGCAGCTTGGCGGTGGCGAAGTCATCGGGCCATTCTTGATGGGGGTTCGTAAACCCGCCAACGTCCTTCAGCGCACGTGCACGGTGGACGACATCGTCAACACGGTGGCCCTGACCGCGCTTCAGGCGCAGGCGTTTATGGAAAACAGCTCGACCTACCC
>CAKQVW010000151.1 GCA_934277865.1 uncultured Pseudobdellovibrionaceae bacterium
GGATATAGCGGGGCGACTATGGATATCGACACGTATAATTCGATCGAGCATATCAAGGGGGCGATTGAGGCGGCAGTCGCGGAGACAGGATACGGCATTTCGGTTGAGCAGGTTACCGTAGGAGATATTCCATACTATTTTGATGAGCGGCTAAAGAATCATGTAGACGATAAGCTTAAGCGGTTGTCGATCAAGATCCTTGACCCCGTGGATCTCATTTTGATGAAGGCCATGAGATACGAACAGCAGGATAAACAAGCGATACAAAGCCTCGTCAATTCGGAAGTGATCTCTGACAACATCATTGTAGATCGCTATATCAAGGAAATGGGGCATATCACAAAAGACCAAGATGCTGCCGACTTCAACATAAGAATGCTAGTCGACGATTGCTACGGAAGTGTTAAAGCGAGCGATGCCGAAGGGCGGATCAAGAAATGGCGAGCTGCGAAGAATCAACGCAAGTAAGTGGCTCAAAATGACTCGTGTCGAGTGCTGGAAAAGCTGAAGGCTATCTCGGAGATTGCCGATAGAGAATCTCAGCATGAGTCCGGCGGAAAAGGTTGAAAAACTCGCAGCGTATTATCTGAAGTGTCTCTCTCACGAGCGAGAGGGCGAGATCTCGCTGTATCCGCCGACCCCCAGTTTCCCTTCATCGCAGTATTTGCAAGTTTCCAAGCACCCAGCGATTTCCGGCGCGTTCGACGAGGTTTGGGGTAGTGAGGCTGCTAAGAAGTTTCTTTCTCACTTAAGAAAAGATCCGGCAAGGCATCTGCTTTATGTTGGATACCCAGTTTTCGTGAGAAACGTGCGAGGCGCAATCAAGATCGAGCCTCTGTTCTTGTTTCAGCTAAAACTTCCAGATCGCAACTCGCCTTATCCTGAGTTGGTCGATGAATCACCAAGGGTGAATCAGACAGCGTTCGAAGATTACGGCGAAGTTCACGGCGGAACTTTGTTTGATGAACTCCTACTTTTACAAAATGAGCTTGGCCTAACTAGTGAGTCCGGAGCCGTGCCGGATCTTGAAGACTGGATTGCGAAGCTTCAAACAATGAGGCCAGAGTGGCCATGGCCCGAGACGCTTTCTCCCAAGGCACTCGACCAGCAAGCGATAGAAAGCTTAGAGCCGAATAGGATTCATAACTGCGCGATCCTTTGCTCAAGTGTCGAACCAAACTTCACAAAAGGGCTCGAGACCGAGCTTTCAAGAATCACAGAGCTTGCGAAGCAACCAGAGTTTAAAGACTCAGCTCTGTACGCACTTCTCAATCCCGAATCTGTACCCAAACGTGAAGCAGCAGACGGCGACGCCTTAGAAGTCTTGTGCCTCAACAAAGAACAACGCCTTGCTGTTGAAAAGGCCTTGTCGGGAAAAGTAACGGTGATCACCGGCCCGCCAGGAACAGGGAAGTCGCAGGTTCTAACGGCAATTTTGGCAAACGCTGCTTTCCGAGGTTGGAAGACCTTGATTGCCTCAAAGAATAACAAGGCCGTAGATGTCGTGGAGGCTCGTGCCAATGGCCTTGCGGCATCGCCGTTCTTGCTACGCTTAGGCGGTCAGACTGGGGCTAAAGATTTAGCCCAGCAGATCACTCATATTCTTTCGTCGCGGATATCTCAATCGCCTACCAGTATCGATCTTCAAAAAGACGAGTATCGAAAGCTTCAAAGAGAGCGTGCTCGTCACGAAGAGGCTTTGCATAAGACCATCGAGCTTCGAAACAAGGTCGATATCCTTGACCGTGAAATCGCGGTGATTCAGCGCCAGTATGACGAGAAGTTTCTAACAAGCTTAAAAGCGGCGCCACTTAGGAGCCTTTACGAAAGCCGCGTGAAGCTTGAAACCGCTTACGCGCGTGCCGACAAAAGCCAGGCACCAAGTTTAGCACGCTTCATTTGGGGATTCATCGAGCCAAAGCGAATTAGGCAACTAGAGTCTGCTAAGACCGACTCGCTTTCTGCAATTCAAGAACTGGGACTTTCACAAGCTTTGCCGGCAGATCACTCGCCAAAATCGCTAATCGATGCGTTAAAAGAATTTGAGACCCAGGCTGAAAAGCTTCAAGAGTATGACCGAAAACTTCAAGAGCTTCGAAATTCGAAAACATTAGAAGCGCACTACGACTCTTTGAGCGAGGTAAGTGATCTTGTTGCATTAAAGGGTGTCGATGTTTGGCGAAGTTTTTTGTCGACGAGGTATTCTAACCTTCAACAAAGCGACCGAAAGCTTTTAGGTGAATACGCAAGCCTCCTAAACCTTATGAAAGAGGCGAGCGCCGAGTCCTCCAAAATTTCTCAAGACCTAAGGCGGCAATTTACTGAGTTAACCAAAAGCATCTCCCATATCTTTACGGCTTCCGGCATAACGTCACTTTCTTTACAAGGGCGTGTCCCGTTTCAACCAGCATCGCTTGATCTGGTTTTGATAGACGAAGCCAGTCAGTGCGACATAGCTTCGGCGATTCCTCTTTTAATAAGAGCAAAGCGTGTTGTCGTCATCGGTGATCCGCTACAGCTAAGTCACATCACGCAAGTCGCGGCACGATTGGACGCGAGTCTTTTAAAGGATGCTGGGCTCGAATCGCTTCGCACCTGGGGCTATAGTCAAAACTCGCTTTTCATGATGACGGCGGCCAATTGTCGAAACGACGACGTCGTGACTCTCGTCGAGCACCATCGCTCGGTTCACGACATTATTTCGTTTTCCAATAGCTTCTTCTATCAAAACAGACTTCGCGTTGCGACTCGCTCTGGCAAAAAATTGAAGGACAATGGCCCAGCCGTGGTCTGGCATGACGTAAAAGGCAAGGTCACAAAGTCATTTGGCAAGGGCGCGGTGAACGACGAAGAGGCACGGGCGGTTGCCAGTTTTATTGAAGACTTACTTGTTAAGCGTAAATACACGGGAAGTGTGGGTGTTGTGACGCCGTTTCGTGGACAAGCCAACCGTATTCGGGATTACTTATCGAAAATTGAAGGCCTTGATATCGCAAGCAGTGGCTTGCTTGTCGACACGGTTCACAAGTTTCAAGGCGATGAGCGCGACATGATGATCTTCTCACCTACGGTAAGCACTGGCATCTCACCAAGTGCGTTGGGATTCTTAAACGCACAAGGAAACCTATTTAACGTAGCAATCACAAGGGCACGTTCGAAGCTTGTGACTGTTGGTGACTTAAGCGCGTGCGCCAATTCCGGAGTTTCGTATCTTTCGGCATTCGTCGAGCATGTTAGCGAGGTCAGTCGAAGCCACGAGGCCTCTAGCAGTACGTCGCGGGCGACACCGTCAGAGAGTGCCGAGTACCCGGCAGTTTCAAATCCCGAAATGGTCTCCGAATGGGAGCGGCGGTTTTATCGAGCACTTTATAGAGCAGGTATTCGCACGATCCCGCAGTACGCAGTCGACGAGTATCGTCTCGACTTTGCGATCATCGACGGCGACCGAAGGCTTAACATTGAAGTCGACGGCGAGCAGTTTCACAGAAACTGGGACGGCGAACTCATCGATCGCGACCAACTCCGCAACCGCCGCCTCACCGAGCAAGGCTGGCAAGTCCTCCGCTTCTGGGTTTACCAAATCCGCGACCACGAACAATCCTGCATCGATGAAGTGCGGAAGTGGTTGGGGCGATAGTTTTCAGTTCTTTGTCATGTGAAGAACTGCTGTGCGGTTCGACTGGGGTCTGAATTAGCAAAACTTAATTTTTCTTTACCGACCTAGGTAGCGGATCCAAGATCACTTAAAATTTTCGAAAACATATTGCCGTTCGCCATTGGTATAACTTAGGAGATGGGGAGGGTAAGTGGCAAAGAAAGCAAAGGAACAACCTGAAGTCGTTCTGCCAGTAGTGGCAAAATGCATTCGAGCCACAAGCTCAGCCCGAATATTTTGTCGCCGGGGCGAAGTCGAAGACAGTTACATAGGCATCATATTGAATGATGCGGCCGGTAGGAATTCTGCAATTATTGAGAGGAAAATCCGGCTTACTGTTGATTCCGTAAAGATATCGTACGTAGTATTTGCCAGGACATCAGAGGTATCATTCCTCCAGGGATCTTCATTCAAGGACACTAATCACGGATTTTTTCTGATGATGGAGGTCGGCGTCTACCTCTTTTGCTTTTATAGTAAAGCGAAGATGCCGATCGAGAAAATCGAGTCCAAGTATAGGCGGTTGGACTACGAATCACTGATTAATGCGCGAATTGCGGGGTCTGTAAATCTTCAAAAGATTCGAACTAAAGCAATGATAAACACCTTCGATGGCTGTCACAATCGTACATTTGAGGGACAAAACCTACAGAGTAGGCTCGGATCACGAGCTAATCACCGGCAGATTTTGACTTCGACAAATGTTCGACGGGGACGGAGGCGCTCGTCGGTACATTTCTCTCTGGCAAAGATTACGGACTTAGGTGCTAGGCGGGACATGGAAGAGATCATTGAATGGTCGAGTTCCATAGCAAAAGTCCTCGAAAGTACCGCTGAGCAAGTAGATCCTTTTCTTTTAACATTTGCCGAAGAATGTGAATTGCCTGACTCAATTGAGCCATGTGGAATTCTCTTTCATGTTTGGGAGCTAGAGGAGTATTTCGACTCGAGTAATGGACGATTAGTCTCTGCTGACGGAAAGGCGTTGAAAGACGATCAGCGGGATAAGATTTTGAGGGACATGTCCGGGCCTGTGGAACTAGTGAAGGATACCACAAAAGAACGCTCGTACGGAATCTGGCGTAATTTGGATGACGAAGAAAAAAAGCGGTTCGTGGGCAGGCTTAGCTTTAGTAAAAACGGAGTTCGTCTTTCCCTTAGAGGGCTCAGGGCAGTTAAATTCGAGAACGAGGATGGCCAGGAGGCCACTCTAAATGCCTTAGTTGCTCAGGGGGGACACTACTCTATAGTTTTTGATGATCCGACCTATTACTATACCGATGGCAGAACTGTAAGAGATGCGGAAATCGTTGCAAGAGCCAGAGCTCTGCTTAGTATTATCCATTCTTCCGATGCCTTTGATCCCGAAATTTGCACTACTGAAAATGGGGAAACGTTGGACGGAGAGAGTTACCCGCCGGAGTCCATTTTTTGTGTGCTGGACGAAGCGCTGCGTTTTCAAAATGATACATTACTTGTGTGTGATGATGGTCCGCGAGAGTGGGCGGACTTCATTGAGTTCTCGAATGGATCAAGCGCTGAGTTAGTCTTGTATCATGCAAAAAAAGGGGATAGCATTACGCGTGGCGCCTCCGTCTTTCACGTCGTTGTGGCCCAAGCGTTGAAAAACCTCGGCTATGCTACGAGAAGCGCATCTGACTTTCGGACTAGGCTAAATGCGTATTGGGACACAGACGAACGCTTTGGCCTTTCCAGGCTTCGAAGCTCGTCAATCACTAGTACCAAAGCTGAACGTACCATCTCGGATTGCGTTGGAAACCCCAACGTCGTAAGGAAGGTCTCACTAGTGGTGAACTTCCTCTCGAAGGCCGATTTGGAGCAATTTTTAGAAAGGGAAGACTCCTTCGATGAGCATTAGATTCAGCAAATTTGGCTATTAAATGAGTTTGCAAGCTCATGCTGGGACCTTGGACTTACGCCTGAAATCATTTGTGCACCTTAATTCACGCTGGTGACTCGTCAAACGATGGGTCTGTTTTGGTTGGATTCCAAACAGTTACAATAGCCTCTCTTTTGGAGTGCTATCTAGTTTTGGCACTATTCAGCGGAGTGCTATGAAACTAGCGCACTTGACAAATTTCTCTATTCTGAGGTTTTGCCCCGGACGACGTTTGCTTTGGGATACTTTCGCACCGGAACACACTTCCCAATTCCCATTGACTTGATCACGTCCGGATAGACGTTGAACTCTTCGGTTTCGCGGTGATCGCTTCTCCGAAATAAGACTAAGTTCAACTTAGCTCGCTATCTTTGAATAGGTCCCAGCAAGTTTAGATACTTCTCTACTCATTTCTTCTTGCAATGTCTTTGGCTCCAGGACTTCGGCGCTGGCGCCGAGGCCGAGGATCCAGCGGATGAGGTCGTCGTTGAGGCGGACTTCTAACGTGAAGCGGATACCGTCGACGGTGCGAACCGTGCGTTGTGAGGGGTGCCATTGGCGTTCTGCGATGTAAGACGCGATAGGCTCTTTGATTTGGATTTCGACTTTTGTGACTTCGCCCGCGCTGTAAACAGCGAGCGAATCTTTTTGAAAGTGATCGAAGTCAAAACCATTTGAGGTATACGCTTCGACACTCATCACTGCGCGCTTGATGCGAGAGACGGCGTAGGTTTTTAACGGGTGACCTTCGGCGCCAAGATCTTTTGCGATGAGGTACACGCCGGAGTCGGCAAAGTAGAGCATCTCTGGACCAAGCTTTCGAGTGGCGACTTGGCCGGCGCGTGTGCCGCTTGTTGCGAGATAGTCGACTTCTAAGACATGGCCTTCGGCGCACGCTTGGTGAAGGGTGTCTAAGACTTCTCTTGGAACTTTGACTCCGTAAGCGGCGCGCGGCTTAAAGCCCATGTACGCGGAAAACTCTTGCATGGCTTTTTCGCCTTTTAGGCCTAAGAGCTTTTCGATTCTTGTGAACATGGGCGAGAGAATCTCTTCCAAAGTGGTGCCGTCAAAGACGCGCATGGATTCGCGCGAGATCGCCAGAGCCAGGAGCTCGACATAACTAAACGCCACGTCTTTTGAAACGTGCGCCACGCGAGAGAGTTTGTACTTGGCGGGTTCTGTTGATTCGTCGAGTTCAAGAGGGATGAAGGCTTGTTCGATAGCTTTTAGGTCGCGGTACACGGTTTCTCGCGAGCAGCCGTGGCCTTCGTCATTGAGCTTGTTTAAGATCTCCCTCGCGCTTAAGCCTTGCTGATGGATCTCAAGATGATGAAGGATGCGCAAGATTCTTGCGACCTGCCGGTTTCT
>CAKQVW010000152.1 GCA_934277865.1 uncultured Pseudobdellovibrionaceae bacterium
GCCATACACCGCAAACAGCGCAAGACCGATGCAAAATGCGATCGATGCAAAAAACGCGGGCGCCGTGAGAGAGAGTGTGGCGCCCAGTCCGTCGGTGATCATGGTGGAAATCAATTGTTTGGATGCCCACGAGCGTCCGTAGTCGAAGGTCACAATCTGCTTCACGAAGAACAGATACTGTTCGGGAAGTGAGCGATCGAGTCCGAGTTCGGCGCGAATCACTTGAACCTGTTCAGCGGTTGCATGTTTGCCGGCGAAACGAATGGCTGGGTCGCCGCCAAAGAGATTAAACAGCATGAAGGTCAGAAACGTGACGCCGATCAAGATCGGGATCATGTACAGCGTTCTGCGGATAATATAGCCGAGAATGGGGCACCACCTTCAGAGATTCAGTAAAGATCTTGCGTGGTCATTAGCTACGCAAGTGGCCGCCAGGCGTCAATCAAGACCAGCGGCCTTGAAAAATAATGAGGGCTTGGGTCTCGCCGCGCGACTGCACGGCGAGCAGCAGAGGCCGGAGGCTGGCGTCGCAACGCCAGCAACGGCCTGCTACATAACTAGAGCTTATTGCCGAGTTCAGCGCGTTTTTTGGCGTCGATTCGGATGTACTTTGGATAGTCGTTGGCGACTTCCGTCCACTTAAAATTACCAACCCAGCCATGGACCAATTTGTAGCCAAGGCGGTGGGCGTTGAAGATCCACGGAGTCTCGTCCGCCACGATGTCGCGCATCTTTTGGTAGAGCTTCGTGCGCTCCGCACCCGGTGGGAGCTTCAGAGACGCCTCGTAAGCCTTGTCGAACTCGGGGCTGTTAAACGAAGTGTCGTTTGGTCCCGGCGTTTTGTTCTTCGAATAGAACAATTGCAGGAAGTTTTGTGCGTCTGGGTAGTCGGCGCCCCATGCGATTCCAAAGATCTGCGCCTTTTGAGCTTTGATCTTCTCTTGGAATTGCGGCCAGGTGTTGGAGTTGATTTTCACCTTCACGCCAATCGCGGCCATCGCTTGTACGAAGAATTCGGCACCTTGACGAGCGGTGGAGTCTGCCAAACCTTCATATTGAAACTCAGGAAGGCCTTTGCCTTCTGGGAAGCCGGCTTTCGCCAACAGAGCTTTTGCCTCTTCCAAATTGAAAGCCACGTTCGGGTTCTTGAAGGCCTCGTCGTAGCTGTCGATCCCAGGGGGAACCGGGCCTTGCGCGGCGATTCCGCGACCGTTTAGGAACTTCTCGATGTAGGTCTTCGAATCAAACGCCTTCGACATCGCCTGACGGAGGAATTTGTTTTTACCAAGCACAGGGTCTGCCATGTTGAACCCGATGTACGTCACGTCCAAAGCGGGTGTGATGTCCAGCGAGAGCCCTTTTGCCGCAAGGTCCGGAACGATCTTGGTACGGTCCTCTTTAGAAACTGCGTTGTCGAAGTTGTCTTTTGGAATTTCGACCCAGTCGAAGTTTCCTTTGAGGCCGTTTTGCCAGCGAGGCTGGTCTTCGACGATCTCGCTGAAGACAAGCTTGTCGACGAAAGGAAGTTGTTTACCCGCGTCTGCCAACAGGCCTTTTTCTGCGTCGCCTGGCATACCTTCTGACGGATAAGTGTCGGGACGATACGTGGGGTTTTTCTTCAGCGTGATTTTCGAGTTGCGAACCCAGTCCGAAGACTTCTCGAGAACGAACGGACCTGTTCCTACCGGGTTATTGAGGAACTCTTTGCCGTACTTGTCGACCGCTTCACGTGCGACGACCGCGGCAAATGGCATAGCTAAAACATAGGAAAGCTGGTGGTAAACGCCAGTGAGTTTAATGACGAGAGTGTGGGAGTCCGGAGTTTGAAGACCCTCGACCGGTGTGTCGTAGTTGGCCTTTTCATTTTTTACGGCTGTCGCCCACTCGTTGAGGCCTTTGATTTTTCCGTCAAAGATCCAGAAACCTTCCGAGGTGTTGCGTGGATCCGCAAGACGCTTCCAAGAGTAAACGAAATCTTGTGCCGTGACTTCGCGGCCTTTTCCGTCTGGGAAAGCGGCGTTGTCGTGGAACTTCACGCCTTTTTTAATTTTGAAAGTGTAGGTGAGGCCGTCTTTCGAGATCTCAGGCATTGCCTCGGCCAGAGCCGGTTGCAGCGTGAATGGACGCTTCAGATAGTTGTAAGCCAAGAGGCCTTCGTACATCTGGCTGATCACAGTTGATGAATACAGATCGTTGGCGCTAGCAGGGTCCAAGCCCTTGACGTTGGCGCGGAGAACCAAGTTTAGCGAATTATCGTTTTCGTCGAAGCGTTTTTTTGTGCAACCTGTGACGGCCAAAGCGACGGCGACCGCCCCTGCGAGAAGAACTTGCAGGAAGGTTGCAGATTGCGAGCGCGGACGGAACTTGCTGTCCACGGTAGCGTTTTGAACGGTCGAATTGTTTCGGCTCATAATTTCCTCTGCTGCTGACATTTTGGGCTTTCGCGAGTTGCGAAAGCCGCACTTAAGACCCCGCTTAAAAAGCGAGCCGAATCGGTCTAAAGGCCGAGGGTTTTCTTGTCAAACTTGCGGCTTGTCATGAAAGGCTTCGAGGGCCTGAGCGAGGTCCCAGGGGGACTTCACGGTGGCCGAGGCCCCTGCGGCAACGAGTTTTTCTGCGGCGCAATATCCATATTCGCAAGCCAGTGCTCGGACACCGGCCGCTTTGGCTGCCCCCATATCGGGCAATCCATCTCCGACCATCACCGTTTCAGCGGGTGATACGCCGGCCGCCTTCATCGCCTCCTGAAGCGGCAGAGGGTGGGGTTTTTTGTGCGCCAGTGAGTCTGCACCGAAGATTTTCACCCATGGGTGGCGATGCAATTCCAGCTTTTCGAGGGTCACGTGTGTGAGGTCTTCGTATTTATTGGTCACAATCGCGGTTCGGTAAGGTGTCGTCGACAGGAATTCACGAACTCCGGGGAAAACCTCGGTCTTTCGCATCATGTTCGCGCGGTAAAGCTCGTAAAAGTCGCGGTCGATTTTTCGGACTGCTGCTGCGTCTTTTGCCAAGTTTGGAAAACAGCTATGGATGAGCTGCTTCAGTCCTTCGCCAATCGCTGTCACCACGGTGGCGGCTGGAAGTTCGGGCTCGCCGTAGAGGCGCAAAAGTTCGTTCGTCGTGTCGACAATGTCTGCGGCCGAGTCGATCAGCGTGCCGTCGAGGTCAAAGATCACAAGCTTTAGAGAGTTTTGAGGAGCACTCAAGAGGTCACCGCTTTCAGAAAGTTTCGAACGGACTCTTCATACTCCGCTTCGAAACGTTTGAGGAGGTCGAGATGTCCGCCCTCGGCAAAAGATTTTTTCGTCAGGCGAAGCTGCGTGCCAGCCCGAAAGAAGTCATCGATGGCCTCAGGAGAAACCAAATGATCCTTCTCGCCGCGTAAGGAAAGCACCGGGAACTGGTCAGGAAGCTGACGGAGCTTTTGCGGGAGATTTCTGCGAAAATCTCGACCGTACCAGACCAGTGAGCAAGCGGTCAGGGCGTATGCCGAAGGTGCATTCATGTGAAAGTGTTTGCGATACAAATTATTCACACATTCGAAAATTCTGAGAAAAGGCCCTCCATCGCAAATCCAACCAAGCACCTCGTCTGGATTTTCGGAGAGCGCTGTCATGGCCGAATTCGACGGCATGGATTGCGTGAATAAGATTTTTGGTCCACGCACACTTTTCAGAACACGCGCGACTTGATTGGCCCATACTCGGCCAAAGCCCCAGCCGTTGGCGGCGGCTGGCGTGAAGGCGTGAAGTTCCACTTTGTTGTACAGCAGTGGAAACCAGACAGCATCGAGTCCTAGTCGATGCACCAGCTGAATGCTGCGTCCAAGGGTGAACCGATTGCCGCCGAATTGATGGACAAAGATCACTGTTGGACGCTTGCCTTGAACCGCGAACTCATCGGACGGTGTGGGGCTTGGCAGCGTATGCCAGGTCCACGAGTGAGGATGGTCGGTGAGACGAGCGCTGTTCATCGCTGATCATCTTACAGCACATAGTTCAGAAAAGGCACGATCATCAGGCCAGATAGAAAAGGCCTGAACTCGGGCCACTGGCCACGTTCTCGCAGGTCGCTGATGACGGACATCAACATGGCTCCACCGGCAAAGGCCAGGAGAGGTGATAGGAGATGGCGAGACCATTCGAGTCCGACTCCGGCTGTGACGGCACCAAGAAACTCGACGACTCCGGAAAGCCAACTTCCAACGATGGCCTTTCGCCACGACCATCCAAAGCCGACAAAACATGCTGCGAGCATGGCGCCTTCTGCGAGGTTTTGCGCGATCAGTCCGACCTGCAGAGGAAGCGCTTGCGCCAAAGGCATTCCGGCCAAAGAGGCACCCGAGCCCATCCCCTCGGGGAAGTTGTGAAAAATCAGGGCGAGCGCCATAAGTTTGGAGGCCGGTGCCGTCGACTCTTCTGTGAAAAGATGAAGAGCGCTGATCAGTAAAACTCCGCCAACGGCGGAGGCTGCGACAAGTAACAGGGCCTTTATGGAGTTTGCGTGCAGAATTTCCGGCCCGATCAAAGAGAACGCGACCGATGAGAGCATCAGTCCCAGCGCGAAATCCAACCATCGTCTTGTGCTGCCGATGGGCCCCTGTATTTTGATGAAGCGGGGAGCGGCTTGAGCACCGAATCCGGTGCTCAACAAAGAGAGCGATCCGCCGACAATCGCAAGTCCAAGAGATTGAGCCATAAGGCTTCCTCCTCCTCACTATGATATTCGGAGAAGTGCGGCCGGGCTTCCAATTCTCTTAGTTGATACGTCAATCGAGAAAGGCTATCGCAAGTGAAACGGAACTGAGAATACGACGTCTCATCTCGATCCTCGTCTTCCGATCACTGCATGGAGTAGCCGAGGATCGTGCGAGTTCCATTGACGCTGTCACACTCTTCAACTGAGGGAGTTGCAAAATCGTGATCGTTGGTTCGGCAGCGGAAGATTGGGATCAATACTGCTCCCGACGCCGCGGCGTTTGCATTGGCAAAAAGATAACCGCCGGAGCCCTCCAAGACGTCGGAGGCAAGGTCACACGGCCCGTTGGTCATATAGTGTTTGCCACGTGACGGACTTAAACAGCGATACACTTTTCGAAGTCCGGCCGGCGTGACTCCGCTGGTGCTGCGCCCAAGGTCTTGGCTGGCGGCGAGGTGAACCGTGTTGAAGCCGACACCCTCGAGGAGGTAGCCCGCATTGGGGCCTTCGGTTTTGTCGAGGCTGAAGAGATGGTCAATGTAGGTCGGATGAAACGAACGCACGATCATGTTCATGCCGTACATCTGATTCTGAGCGCCAGCAGTTGTGCTCCAGTGGAAGCGGTAGTCGATGCGTGCGGCATTCGCCGGGCGATAGTTGGCATTGTAGATTCCGCACGCGACGTTTTGAGGTTGGCCCGTCGTGGTGTTGTATCCGGCGTTGTGTTGCCAGGTCGCAACACCGTTGACGTTTCGACATGTGAAACTCAGTGTTCCGGCGTTGCCGTTGTTAGAGGATGCCACCGCGGATTGGCCGACGGCAGTCTGTGGCAAGGACCCTGAACAGACATACGAGCGCTGCTCCGGCGAGTTGGCGAAATCAATTCTGTAGGAGGTGTCCTGAATCATCCATGTCGCTTGCGAGACAGCAGCGCAGGTCGCCGCTACAGGTTGAGACGGTGAAGAAGGCGTCGGACTGGGGGTTGGCGTGGCACCGGGAGTTGGGCCTGGTGATGTACCAGGCAGGCTTGTTGACGGGGGCAAAGTGCCTTGTCCTTGAGAGGAAGCCTTTTGAGCTTTGTCGATTGGCAGCTCTTGGCTGCAGCCGCAGGCCAGCAGTGTGATAGCAAGAAGTGCATAGCGCGAATAGCCCACAGACCAAGCCGTATCACTTTGAGACACTCACCACCCCCTGGAGAACCTCTGGCGATTCAGGACGGTAAATAAAGGGAGCAAGCTGGGTGCCTCGCCCTCTCGATTCTGGTGGGGCAGGTGTTTGGCCTGCACTCAAGCCTTGAACAGGTGTCTAGGAAAAGTGCGGCTTAAAGGGCTGCGCGCATTTCGCGTTCGAACATTTGCGCGTACCAGCCGAAATAGTTCTCGCTGGGCGCTTGGCCAAGAATGTGCCAGCGGTTTTTTGCAATATGAGCCCGTTGGTATTCGTCGCCAAGATTGTAAATCGTCGAGACGATTGCAAGATTCTGACGGATTTCAAAACAAGCGACATCCCGGTAAATTTCGCGTCCGATTCGCACGTAGGCGGCGATGTAGTGCAGAACTTCTTTCGGGCTGAGCACAATCTCAAGCGAAGTCTTGAAGTCTCCGAACTTCACGGCTCTTTGTTTCCCGTACTTCTGAACGACGTCGTTGAGCGACCAAACTAATACAGGATTGAATTGCGCAATTCCGTACGTTCGAATTCCGCTTAGTGCGGTGCCGAGATGGCTGCCATTGTAGGCCGAGGTGAAATAGTCCACGCACTTCCATTTCCAGTAGTTTGAGATCTTGGCGTCCATACATTGTTTCACTTCGGGATTTGCCAACAGCGAATTGAGCATGCGCGATTTCTTCTCAAGATCCGTCTCCCTAAGCTGAACAAATCGATCTTGGATCGCTGTGTCGAGGAATCCATTGAAGCTCATTTCGACCACGACAGGCGCGAGGATCTGAATGGGGTCAACGTCGTAGAGCGGAGCAACTTTTTTGATCTCGTCTATCACACCCAACTTATTTAGCTCCGCGAGGATCTTTGGAACGGCTCGATGACCATAACCAAGGACTTTGCGTGTTGTTTCCGGGTCGTTTTGATTGGGGAGATAGGTTTGGTCGAAGAGCAAGATGCGCTGGGCAGCGCGTGGAGGGAGCTGCGGGATGTTGGTGTTGCGTGTGCCTGACTCGATCAGACGGACTTCCGAGG
>CAKQVW010000153.1 GCA_934277865.1 uncultured Pseudobdellovibrionaceae bacterium
CAAATAAGAAAGAGGCCTTTTTCGATGTCACCGATGCCGATGGTAAAGTCATTCGGCAGTCGCTGAAGTTTGATCTTCTGCACGTGGTGCCGCCAATGGCGGCTCACCAGTACGTTGCCGACTCTGGCTTGGCCTTTGAGTCAGGAGATCAAAAAGGTTGGCTCGAGGTCGACAAACACACACTTCAACACCTGAAGTACTCAAACATCTTTGGCATAGGCGATGTCACCGGGGTTCCCAACTCGAAGACGGGTGCGGCGATTCGTTCACAGTATCCGATCGTCGCGGAAAACCTGCTTGCGGTGATGGAAGGTCGGGCGCCATCGGCAAGTTACAACGGATACTCTTCTTGTCCGTTGGTAACGGAGATTGGCAAAGTCATGCTGGCCGAGTTTGGGTATGATGGAAAGCTCATGCCGACATTCCCACTCGATCCCGCCGTGCCTCGAAGAACGATGTGGCATTTGAAGAAAGATGTACTGCCGCATCTGTATTGGCAGGGCATGTTAAGGGGTTGGGCGTGAGCCGGTAATAAAATGAAGCGACACTTTTGGAACGTCTTGTTTGTGGCCGCACTGGCTTTTGTCCTGATCCGGCAGGCGCCGTTGTACTGGCGGATGTGGCAACGCTCTGGCGAATCGGCGCCGGCTGTGGACGTTCAATCGTTGGGCGGTGAACCTCTCCAGCTGCCGACCGGAAAAAACTCTGTCGTGGTGTTTTGGGCGACATGGTGCCCACCGTGCAAGGTCGAGCTTGAGCGACTGAATAAGCTGGTGGAATTTGGCTCGGTCAAGCCCGATCAGATCCTGGCAGTTTCTGTGGGTGAAGACTTCGACACGGTCCAAAAGTTCACCACCGAACGGGCCTACAAGTTTCAGGTCGCGATTGATCCAGAGGGTCGCGCCGGCACAGCCTACAACGTCCCAGGAACTCCCACTGTGCTTCTGTTGAATGCGGATGGATCGATTGGCTGGATGACTATGGGCATTAGCCCGACACTTGAATTTCGAGTGAAGTCACACGTCTCAAAATGATTGGCTAAAAGGTGTGCCAGCACATCATGGTGCTCTCGCATTTTCGATAGCCTGAGAGAAGACGCTCAGAGGGATGCGGCTTGGAGGTGTGATGGGACTCGACGGCACTAGCTCGAATAATGACGATCGCTTCCACTTGGTGTTGTCACTTCTCATCGCGGCAGGCACCGCTTTTCCCGTGGGTGGAGCAGTTTGGTTACTTGCTCACGCCAATCGCCCAAGTCGGCCGACAGCGCAGTCGAATGAGCAGTCGAAAGGCCAAAAATTTCAGGTGCCAGACCTCACGACTCTTTCTCAAGATGAATTTGGTGAGAGTGTGCTTCGTGGCAAAGAGCTTCTGGAAAAAACGAATGCTCTTTTGCCAGGTCACGTTGGCGCCAAGATGGCCTGCACAAGTTGTCATTTGAACAGCGGGACGACGCCAAACGCGGGCCCGTGGGTGGGTATCGTGACTCGCTTCCCTCAGTATCGGGCTCGATCCGGAAAGCTCGACACGCTTCAGGATCGTGTGAACGACTGTTTTGAGCGAAGTCTCAATGGAAAGCGGCTTTCGGAAACGTCACAAGAAATGACCGACATCATCAGCTACATGACTTGGCTCTCGAAAGGCTATGCCGTGGGTGGAACGATCGAAGGTTCGGGGATGCCGCGCCTGAAGTTAGACCGAGAACCCAATCTGGAAAATGGGAAGCAGGTTTATCTTGCGAAGTGCGCCTCTTGCCATCAAGCCAATGGCAGTGGCCAATTTGATTTGGCCTCTAAAAAAGCCGTGTTCCCAGCGCTTTGGGGAAAAGACTCGTACAACATTGGCGCAGGCATGGCCCGGCTGCACACGGCCGCCGGATTTGTGAAACACAATATGCCGCTTGGGCAGGGCGGCTCGCTGACCGATGACGAGGCTTGGGATGTCGCTGCGTATTTCTCTCAGCAAACGCGCCCTGATTTTTCTCAGAAGCCGAAGGACTGGCCGTTAGGCGGAAAGCCCAAAGATGCACGCTATTAAAAGGATTTTTATCTACGTTCTGTTTCAGCAGCTGTTGTTTGCGCCTGTATTGGCGCACGCCTACGACGAGCAATGGGGGATCTTTCAAGTTCGGCAGAAGCTCGCTGGCGGTGGCCAGGTCTTGGCCGAGTTTGTTCGGCGAGATACGTCGGATCTTTTTTCCAAGCGCTTTCTCGATCTCTATCGCGTGTCGTATGGTGCCAAGCTCCGTGAAGGCTGGACCCTGTTAGTTGGCGGTGCGTTTGTCGACTTTGAATCAGGTGGGGATGAGCGGCGCTTGCATCAGTTTCTCGTCTACAATGGGAGTTTGAGTTCCTCGATCGGCGTGTTGGCCCGAATTGGGCTGGAGCAGCGGCAGTTCAACAACGACTCCAAATGGTATTGGCGTTCGCGCAATCGGGTTCAAATCAACTTTTTTCAGGGTCAGACGGTGGGTGTCGCGCTGTATGACGAGATTTTTTTCGTCCCGGATGGGGGTACAAGACTCGCCACGGGGCCTAGTGAAAATCGCTTCGGAATTGGCCCGCGTTTCAATGCTGGAGCATTTGAGGGCTATCTCTACCACGTGGTTGCGAACTGGCGAACGCTAAGGAGAGACGATCGTTTGGAATGGCTTCAGTTGCAGATGATTTACAGCTTCGACTAGGCTTGATCTCGGGTGCTGGGCGGGTTTTCAGTTTGGTATTCTTGGAATCGCAATTCGACACATGGTGTTTCAGTTTCGATTGGCGGCCGGAAGCACTTATAGTCGGCCCATGATTTCTGAAATTCGTAAGCATTTTAACAGCCATGACGCAATGGCGTTGGTTGCATTTGGCGTCTTCGTACTGGCACTCCTCCTTCCGAATCCGACGTGGTGGGTGGCGGCTGTTTTTGGTCTTTTCCTCGCGGTCGCAATTTCCGCAGCGGTGCATAGTGCCGAAGTCTTGGCGCAGAAGCTGGGGCCTTCGCTGGGAACGTTGATCTTGGCGCTTGCGGTTACCGTGATCGAAGTCGCGTTGATCGTCAGCTTGATGGCCAACAAGTCGCCAGAATCGGCGACGGTCGCACGTGATACGGTGTTTGCCGCGATCATGATTGTCACCAACGGGATCATCGGCGTTTGTATTTTGCTGGGCGGGATTCGACACAAAGAACTTGGTTTTCAGCCGATGGGAACGAGCGCCTTGCTCTCCATTCTCGTGGCGCTCTCGGCGTTTTCGTTCGTTCTTCCCAACTACACGACCTCGTCGGCGGGGCCGACCTACACGGCAAGCCAGCTGATTTTTGTTTCCGTGGTGTCCTTGGTTTTGTACGGCTCGTTAGTTTGGGCGCAAACAAAGTCTCACAAGAGCTACTTTGTCGCCCTCAAAGAGACGGATTTGACGAAGGAGGAAGCGGAAAGCTACGTGCCCTCTCAGCTTCGCGCCTGGATGAGCTTCGGCATTCTTTTGCTGGCGCTTGTGACAGTGGTGGGCCTGGCGAAGATTCTAAGCCCGTCGATCGAGGCCGCCGTGGCCGCGGCCGGTGCGCCTCGGGCCGTTGTTGGAATCGTGATCGCTCTCTTGGTGCTTGCTCCTGAAACTTTGGCAGCGGTGAACGCGGCTCGGGTCAACCAGCTGCAGACGAGCCTGAATTTGGCTCTAGGCTCGGGTGCGGCCAGCGTTGCGCTGACGATTCCGGTGGTGAGTGTGTACTCCATCATAACCGATAGCCCGCTGAGCCTCGGTCTGGATGCCAAAAGCACGGCGCTCTTGGTGCTCACCTTTGTGGCGGGCAGTTTGACGTTTGGGGTGGGGCGCAGCACCGCACTGCATGGAATCGTGCATTTGATGATTCTGTTTGCTTACGTGGCTTTGGCTTTGATGCCTTGAGGCTTTGCACCGCGGGTAACGCGTTGCAAATCAAAAAACAAGGCGGTACCTTGGGGTAAGGGTCCCGTAGCTCAGCTGGATAGAGCATCTGCCTTCTAAGCAGAGGGTCGCTGGTTCAAATCCAGCCGGGGCCGCCATCTTACGCCGTACGGAGATTGGCGCTATTTCTTTACTTGCTCGCACTCCATCAGTGTTCCGCCGTAGATTTCTTTGCAGCTCTCTTTGTTCACGATCACTTTTGACGAACACGCAGAAAGAGTGAGGGCCGTCAAAGCAGTCAAAACAGTGGCCATCAAGATTGCTGGAACTCGAATCTCTGGAAATGCAGTCGCTTTCATTTAACACCTCGTGGTTGAGGGCCTCTGCTTAGCCAGCTTTTATTTAAAAGTCTACTGGCTAGGCTCATTTCATTTCGTTGCGAGAACTCGCGACCTGTCGTTAATTGGAGAGATGGCAGAGCATCCGCATAATCACGCAAAAGACCATGGGCACCACCACGCACACGACGCCTGCTGTTCTCCCAAGCCGGCGGGCGAGCAATCGATCGAGATCAATCGTCTTGCAAATTCCACGCAATCGACGTTCCTCGTTTCCGGGATGGACTGCGCCGATGAAATTGCGGCTATTCAAAAAGCACTTTCCCGGCCCAAGATTGCACGTGTGACGGCGAACCTGATGTCGTCTCAAGTGACAGTCGAACACGATCCGGGACTTTCGAAGCAAGATCTCGTCATGTGGATCAATAGCGCCGGTGTCCGAGTGCGAGAGTCAAAGACACCGGCCTCGTTTTATGCCGACCACCGAGCGCGTGTTTGGCTGGTCGTGGGTTCGGGATTGACGCTGACGGCGGGGCTTTTTCTCGGCTGGGGATGGTATGAGGCCGAGCCAAAGCTGCGCTCGGTTCTGTTTTCACTCTACCTCATATCGACGCTTTTGGGGGCGTCGCTTGTGGCGCCCAAAGCGTGGCGAGCGTTGAAGCAAAAGTCGCTCGACATGAATGTTTTGATGATGCTTGCCGTGATCGGCGCGTTTTACATAGGCGAGTATTCGGAAGGTGCCGCGGTCGTGTTCCTGTTTTCTCTAGCTGAAATGTTGGAGGCCTTCAGTGTCGCACGTGCGCGCCGAGCGATTCACGACGTGCTTTCGATCACTCCGCAGACGGCAAACGTCGAGAGCGAGGAAGGGACGGGGTCGAAAACTGAGGTTGTCTCGGTTGAGCAAGTCGGCATTGGGAAAACCATTGTGGTGCTCGCAGGTGAGCGTATTCCGCTGGACGGTGTCGTGAGCAAAGGGGCATCAGCCGTGAATCAGGCGCCGCTCACGGGTGAGTCGCAACCCGTAGAAAAAACGGTTGGCGACACGGTGCTGGCGGGCACGATTAACGAATCAGGGACATTGAAGATTCGAGTCACGCATGGCTTCAAGGACTCCAAAATCGCGAGTGTGATTCGATTGATCGAGGAGGCGCAGAGCAAGAAGGCGCCAGCCCAGCTTTTTGTTGATAAGTTCGCACGGATCTACACGCCGGTTGTGACGTTGGTGGCGTTTTTGGTGGCGCTTGTGCCACCGCTTGCAACGGGTGGCGACTGGAGTCTTTGGTTTTATCGGTCGCTGGTGTTTTTGGTGATCGCTTGCCCTTGTGCGCTTGTCATTGCCACGCCGATCTCGATTGTATCAGCCCTCACAGCGCTTGCGCGCGCAGGGGTGTTGGTAAAAGGTGGTGTGTTTCTCGAATCGCTGGGTAAGCTTCGCGCACTGGCGATCGACAAGACGGGGACGGTCACCGAGGGAAAACCGCAGGTGGTGTCGGTAAAGGTCTTGAAAGACGGTGCGGAGACTGAGCTGCTTCAAGTTGTTCACGCGCTGGAGAAAGAGTCCACTCATCCACTAGCAAAAGCGGCGGTTGCCTACTGTGAGCAAAAGGGCATCTCGCGAGAGCCCGTTCATAATTTCAAAGTGATTCAGGGACAAGGGATTGAGGGGGAAGTCGCGGGTCACCACTATTTTGCCGGGAATCACAAGCTTGCGCACGAGCTTGGCGTTTGTTCGCCTGACGTGGAAGCTTACTTGGCCACGCTCGAAGATCAGGCGCGGTCGGTTTTAGTTGTCGGGCACAAGCCACATACGGGTTGTCAGGGAGAAATCTTGGGAATCTTAGGTTTGTCCGATGAGCCGCGTGCAAATGTGCGGGAGGCGATTTCGAGTTTGCATGCGTCTGGCATTCGAGAAATCGCGATGCTGAGCGGAGACAATCAGCGCACGGTTTTGTCGATTGCTAAACGTGTGGGTATCGGCACCGCCTCAGGTGATCTCGTAAAGGGCGATTTGCTGCCCGAAGACAAAGTTCGCGAACTGCAAAAGCTGATCGAGCATCACACGTATGTCGGCATGGTCGGCGATGGAATCAACGATGCGCCGGCACTGGCTCGGGCCACGATTGGAATTGCGATGGGAGCGGCTGGGACTGACGCCGCAATCGAGACGGCCGACGTCGCCTTGATGACGGATGATCTCAATCAACTGGCGAGAGCGATCGCGCATGGGCGCCGAACTTTGAATGTGATCCGATTCAATATCGGTTTTGCGCTTTTGACGAAGGCCATTTTTATCGTGCTGGGAGCGATTGGCTATTCAAGTCTCTGGCTGGCGGTCGCAGCGGATATGGGAGCGACTCTCTTGGTGATTGCAAATTCACTTCGCTTGCTGCGAATGGGTGACGAAGCCTGGGATTGAAGTTGAATTCGCAGCGTGATGTGTTCTAATTTGATCAATGATCCCCAGCCGATTGCGTCGACAATCACTCTTGAAAATGATCGAAGGCCTGGCCGCAAAACGCCGGCTTGTGTTCTCGATTTTGGTTGGAGTGTTGCTACTTGTCCTCGGGATCAGCAGGGGGACTTTTGTTGAGTCCGGTTACAGTGTCAATTACGACTCCAAACCACCGGCCAACGTCTTGCGAGGTTTGAAGTTCGTCGAGTCGGCGGTTTCGATGGGAGCTGAGT
>CAKQVW010000154.1 GCA_934277865.1 uncultured Pseudobdellovibrionaceae bacterium
TCCAATCACCGATCGTCAGCTTCGGATCGTCGTGCATGTGGGCACCCTGATTGCTCTCACCTGGCTTGCGATGGCCAATCGCTTTGAGCCTCCAATCTTGAGAGCCTGGTTGGATTATCTCATACGCCCCAGCCTGAAACGCCATGGCTATCAGGGCCAAGAAGCCGGGCTCGTCGCCACCTGGCTCTCGCTGCCGGCCATCGACACGGCAAGCGACGCTCTCTCGCTTGGTCTTTCGTTTTTTGCATCTGTCCTCGTGGAGGTCGTCGGAGGCTGGATGCATCGCCGCCCCTGGTTAGCCGCCTTCACACTTCAAGCCGTGCTCTGGTGGACACTTCTGCCGCTGCTCTTGCCGCTGGGACTTCCCCATCCGCTGGCGACCCTGAGTAATCTGCTGCTAGCGCCGCTGATCGGCGGAGTTTTGATTCCTCTGGCACTTGTCCATCATGGTATTTCACAACTGAACTTCACTTGGCTGCAGACGCCTTTTGCATGGGCCTGGGAACTCACGCACGAACTTGTCGCGCTGCTAGGGCGATACGCACCAGATCTCGCGCCACGCTTGGCTCTCACCGATTCCCAACGTCTGCTTGCGAGTCTGTCCCTGACGATGTTGGCTCTGGCTCTCACCTTGCGGCGAATTCCCAACGGACGAATTGAACAAACTCTGGCGTCAGCCGCCTTGCCGCTCGGACTCAGCGCGGTGCTACTGACGTCCGGCAGCCTGCTCCACCACAGCTTAAAAAATAACGGGAGCCCGATTTCTCGAAAGCTCCCGTTTCCTACAAAGACGGCCTCAGCCAAGAGTCCGACTAAACGCGGTAAGGTTTGTATTCCATATCGAGCGATCGAGCGACCGGCTCGTAACAGATATTGCCGCCGTAAACATTGAGCCCCTTGAACAGAGCCTTGTCTTTTGCGATCGCATCTTCCACACCAAGCGCCGCAAGCATCGACGCGTATCTCGACGTAGCGTTGGTGAGAGCGTAGGTCGAGGTGCGCGAGACAACGCCTGGCATGTTTGGAACACAGTAGTGAATCACACCCGAAACTTCGTACGTTGGATTTTGGTGCGAAGTCGGACGGCACGTCTCGATACAACCACCTTGGTCCACCGCAACGTCCACAACAACCGAGCCCGGCTGCATGCGTTCGATCATCGGCTTAGTGACCAAAACTGGTGCCTTCCAGCCGGTGACAAGAACGGCCCCGATGACGAGATCCGAATTCACGACACTGGCCTCGATGTTGGCCACGTTCGAGTGAAGTGTTGTCAGGCGACCTTGGAAAACATCGTCCAGATACTCAAGACGTTTATGATTCACGTCGAGGATTGTGACCTCTGCACCAAGACCCACAGCCATCTTCGCCGCGTTGATACCGACAACACCGCCGCCGATGATCGTGACCTTGCCGCGGTTTACACCTGTGACGCCGCCAAGGAGAATCCCCTTACCGCCGTGATCTTTTTGCAGGTAGTACGCACCGATTTGAGTCGCCATACGACCCGCGACTTCCGACATGGGCGTCAATAGTGGGAGCGAACCATCTTCTGCCTGAATGGTTTCGTAAGCGATCGCCTTCACCCGGCGCTCACACAGAACTTTTGTAAGTTTCGCTTCCGCAGCCAAGTGCAGGTAGGTGTAGAGGATCTGATTTTCACGCATCAGATCGTATTCATCAGGAAGTGGTTCTTTGACCTTCACAATCATATCGGCTTTTGCATAGAGCTCTTTTGCCGAGTCGATGATGGTCGCGCCCGCCTGAATGTAGTCTTCATTCAAAATCCGGCTACCAACACCTGCATCTTTTTCGACGATGACCGTGTGGCCCTCTTGCACGAGTTGTCTCACACCAGCGTCGGTCATGCCCACGCGGTTTTCCGAGATCTTGATTTCCTTTGGAACACCAATGACGATGCGTTTTCCCATTTTGAACCCCTTCTCAATTCGGCGCGATTAGACCCGAAGCCGACCAAAGAGGCAAGAGGCTAAGTGACGATTCTTAGCGGGGGTCGAAGCTCTCGCGAAGTCCGGCGATCGACGAAGCCGCTTCCGATTCCCACGGCCCACCAAGAGAAAGCGATTTGGTGCGTTCGGGGCTTGCCAGGATCTTTTTTACGAGCTTACTCATGATGTCGTGACCGGCTTTGAACAGCACCACGTGCCCAAGAAGAGGGCGTCCAAGCGTCACCAAATCTCCTAGCGCGTCAAGCACCTTATGGCGAACGAACTCGTCCTCATACCGAAGCCCCTCGGGATTCACCACGCCGTCGTCACCAACGACGACCGCATTTTCCAGGCTTCCGCCGAGCGCCAGTCCGCATGCGCGCATGGCTTCGACATCTTTTAAAAATCCAAACGTGCGCGCCGGGCCCACGTCACGAGTGAAACTAGTTTCATTGATATCGACATCCATCCGGCTTCGCCCGATGCAGGCGTGTGGAAAATCGATCGTGCACGTCACGCGAAGCCCCGAATACGGAACGACGTAGGCATGTTTGTCGCCCTCGCCGTAAAAAATCGGTTCCGTGATGTAGAGGTACCGTCGTGGCTCTTCTTGTTCGGCAAACCCTGCCTGCAACAGAGCTTCCATGAAGACCTTGGCCGACCCGTCGCCGATGGGAATTTCTGGCCCCGTGAGTTCGATGAAAAGATTGTCGATACGAAACGCGGCCAAGGCCGAAAGACAGTGTTCAACCGTTGAGACCGAAAACTGTGGCCCACCGAGAGTGGTGGCAAGCGAGGTCGCCTGAATATTTTCAGCGCGCACGGGAATCGAAGGTGAGCCCGGAAGATCCACCCGTACCACATGAATTCCTGTATCCGGTGGAGCAGGTCGAAACGCAAGCGAGGCCGGCTGTCCCTTGTGAAGACCAATGCCGTGTACGGAAACGCGTTTTCGAATGGTGCGCTGAAGATACATACAGACTCAGTCCTAGAGCTTCCCCCTACTGAATTCAAGTGCGGGCTGAGAAGCCAAGACAAGACTTCCTGGCCGGACAATCGTCCAAGGCCAAAATCCCACAAAGTGTCGCAGAAAAGTCGAGACTTACGTCGCCCGAGGGCGCAAACGAGTGCAAAGAAGCCACAGTTTGGAGAAAATCAAGAGAGGTGAGACGCGTTGCCATTTTCATCAGCATCATTGCCCTAACGACAATCGGCTGTGCGAGTCGCGACGAGTGGCGCACCTCGCTTGAGCCCGCGGATGCCGGAAAAAATGCACGCGCGCATCCGGCCGCCTATGGCATCAGCGACGGGTTCACCTTTGGAAAACCGCACCGCGTGCGGCCCGCCAACGACTTTCAGTTTTATTACAAAGAATGTGGCCTCACCGACCCGATCGGCGACCGTGCGTACTTTTCGAAAACCGCGTACGCCTGTACCGGCCCTCGTTAAAACGCTTTCAAGTGCGCACGCGCCGAATCGGTGATGATGCGCCCGCGCGGTGTCTTCTGCACCAGTCCCTCTTGAATCAGGTACGGTTCGTACACCTCTTCCAAGGTGTCTGCTTCTTCGGAGAGAGCCGCCGACAAAGTTTCGATGCCCACCGGGCCACCAGCAAATTTCTCGTGAATGAGTCCGAGAATTCGACGGTCCATATCGTCTAACCCGAGTTCGTCGACTTCCAGAAGATCCAGTGCCGCTCGCGCCGACGCCTCGTCGATGACTCCCGACCCACGAACCTCGGCAAAATCGCGAACACGCTTCAAGAGCCGATTTGCAATACGTGGCGTACCTCGCGAACGGCGCGCCACCTCCATCGCGCCTTCTGGCGTGATGTGGATGTTGAGAATGCTGGCCGAACGCGTGAGGATATCGACCAAGTCCTGCTTCGTGTAAAACTGAAGACGTTCAACAATCCCGAAGCGATCACGCAAGGGGGCGTTCACCAAACCCGCTCGTGTGGTGGCGCCAATCAATGTGAAAGGTGCCAACTGAAACTTCATCGATCGCGCGCCAAGGCCGTCGCCCGTGACGATGTCGATGTAGAAATCTTCCATCGCGCTATAGAGGTACTCCTCGATCGTGCGATTGAGCCGGTGAATTTCGTCGATGAACAAAACGGTTCCTGGTTTGAGACCCGTCAGGATGGCAGCGATCTCACCCTTGCGATCAAGCGCCGGACCAGAGGTGGTTTTGCACTCGACGCCCATCGTTTCCGCGATGATGTGAGCCATCGTGGTTTTGCCAAGTCCGGGAGGACCGCTTAGCAGAATATGATCCAGCGCCTCACCACGTTTTTTCGCCGCTTCCACAAAAACTGCGATCTTCTCTTTTGCCTTTGGTTGCCCAGGGAAATCTTCAAAACGTTTGGGACGAAGGGTGTTCTCCCAAGTTTCGCCGGCGGCTTGCGTGACCAGGAGATTCGGATTGCGACCGCTGGCACTACTCGAACCTGGAACAGGAGGAAATTCAATGGCACTGATTTGCTTGGTGATTGGTTTTTTCGGCTTAGAAACTTCCATGACACAGCCCTCCTTCGTCCAAAAATTCTAACGCGCCAAAAATTGAAGAGCGAAACGAACACCCTCTTCCAAGGTCGGCGACTCCGCACGGTCGCGAGTTTGTTCTTCAAATTTCGCGATCACGTGTTCGATCTCTTGAGCGCGGAACCCGAGATGCGTCAGCGCACTGGCGATTTCCGATTCAACCGGATCTTGATTGCTGAGCGGCAGACTTGCACCTGGCTGCCGCGACTTGCCAGCGCCGATCCCAGCGCCCGCAAACTGCGAATCGAGATAGGCGCCCATTTTTCCTTTGAGAGAAACCACAAGCTGCTCGGCGGTTTTTTTCCCAACCTTCGGAAGCTGGGACAGCGCTTTGGCGTCACCGGCCTCAATGGCACGTGCGATCGAGGTCAGTGCCCCCGCCGACAAAATTTTGATCGCCATCTTGGGACCAATGCCGTTGACCGAAAGCAACGCCAGAAAAAAATCCTTTTCCGCGCGCGATCGAAAACCAAAAAGCGCGATCTGGTCCTCACGAACATGGGTGTAGACATCAAACACGTAAGTTTCACCCAGAGGCAACTCGTCCAATGTTTCCAGCGAACAGGTCAGCTCGTAACCCACGCCGGCAACGTCGACGATGCAGGTTTCCTGATCTTTGAATTCCACGATGCCTTTGAGTCTTGCAATCACAGCTCTGCTCCGTCGTCGCTCGGGCGCAAATTAAGGGCCCGTCACCAAATCCCCGGCCAAGGTTCCGGCCACGTGTGCGCGCCAGCCTTGGTAGGCCAATGCCAATCCATCACTCGCATCCAGAGGCAGATTTGCAAGTGCGCCTCCAAGATGCAGCAAGCGATCCAGCACCATACGAACTTCCTCTTTGTCGGCATCACCGCGCCCCGTGACTGCTTTTTTTGCCGTCTTGGTTGCGACCTGCAGAACTTCCGCTTCGTACTTGCCCGCCACCGCGAGCACCACGCCACGGGACTCCCCCAGGACAAAGGCCGAGCTAACACTCTTACTGAGAAATACGTTTTCGATCACGAGTTTGGCCGGCCGACGCTCCGCAAAAAAAGTCTCAAGCTCTCCCATGATGGCAGCCAGCCGCCGGTCCACACTGAGTTTACCATCCGGCTCGATCACACCACAGCCGCGAGCCACAAGGCGATCCGGGTTACGGGCATCGAATTCGATCCAGCCAAACCCCATGCGGCGGGTTCCCGGATCCACACCGAGAATCGTAACTGTCGAAGGTGCAGGTTGCGGCATCTTTTCATCAAAGCAACGGGACTTGCTGAGTAGCAAGGCTTGAAGCACAGGCAGCGCAGTGCAACAATAGCCCTCATGGGCCCGCGTGCGGAAAAAGACGACAACATCACTCACGACTCGGCTCCTCCCAACACCGAGTTCATTGAACGTTGCCAAATCGAGTACGAGCGCAATCCGAGTTCGCGCGTGTTCGCGCCGCTGGCCGAAGGCTATCGCCGCTTGAAGATGCTCGATGAAGCTTTTGATGTCGCCAGTCGTGGCGTTCGCCAACATCCTGATTTCGCCGCCGGCCGAATCGCCTACGCTCGCGTGCTCATCGAAAAAGCCGCGTTCAACGACGCCGTCGATCAGTTAAAAAAAGCGGCAGAACTTTCTCCCGACAATATCCTCGCCTTTCTTTTGCTAGGAGAAACGCTTTTGAAACTCCGCCGGCCAAAGGAGGCTCTCGAGGCATTCAAGATGGTGCTCTTCTTAAATCCCCTGCACGAGCGCGCCTCAAAAATGGTGAAGAAGTGGGAATTCCTCACGGCCGACGAATTTGATGACGAAGTTTTTGAATGGTCGAGCGCCAATGCCGATCAAAGCGACAAGTCCTACGCCGCCGCTCGCGCCAGCCTCGCGCCGACTCTCAAAGCTCCCGCGTCGCCTGCCAAAGTCACCCATGCCGACCGCGAGGCCAATCGTGCGATCTCCATCGCCGACGCCTTGATCGTTCGCAATGACATCGAAGGGGCATTTGCCCACATCGGCCGCGCACTTCGCCTGCTCGGCCCCCGAGAAGACCTCGAGCACCGCCTCCTGCTCTTGGCAAAACGTATGGGCCTCAAGCCGGAAGAAGCCCTGGCGATGGCCGGCGTGGCTCGCCCAAAAGACTCAGCACCGATGCCTATAGAGTCACCACCTCACGAAGCGAAGCGCAAAAAGCTGCAAAATCTGCTTAAAAAAGTGCAGAGCAAAAACGCCGGCAATTGACGCCTGCCATCTGATGAGGGAATTCTAGGCCTTTCCAATAACGAAGGTGGCCAAAGCATGTATCAGCTTTCCGATTTCAAAAAGGGTCTGAAGATTCTCGTCGACGGTGAACCATTTGCCGTTTCTGATTTCCAACACGTGAAACCAGGAAAAGGAAACCAATTCACCCGCTGCAAAGATCGCAGCCTCATCA
>CAKQVW010000155.1 GCA_934277865.1 uncultured Pseudobdellovibrionaceae bacterium
TACGACCTGCTGACGAAACGTCTGGAGTTTGACCCACACGACATCGTGTTTGATCCGAATATTTTGACGGTCGCAACAGGCATGCCCGAGCACGACGGTTACGCGCTGGAATTTCTCGAGGCCATTCCTCGGATCAAAACCGAATGCCCGGGCTCGATGGTCAGCGGTGGTGTTTCGAATCTTTCCTTTAGCTTCCGTGGCAACAACCCGGTTCGTGAGGCCATGCACTCGGTGTTTTTGAAGCACGCCGTGGATCGTGGGCTCGATATGGGGATCTTCAATGCCGGGATGTTGGAAGTTTATGACGAAATCGAACCCAAGCTGCTGCGGCTTGTGGAAGACGTCATTCTCAATCGTAAGAGCTCGGGCGAGTCTGATGGAGGCTTGGCCTCAGCGAAGTCGCCTTCCGAAGAGCTGGTCGAATACGCCGAGCAGCTAAAGGCGCAGGGCTTGAGTCAGGGGCTGAATCACGGGTCTGGCTCGGGACCGTCGTCAGCGGCCATGAAGGAAGAATGGCGTCTAGGAACCGTCGAAGAGCGAATCGCACATGCTCTGGTGAAGGGGCTTGATGCTCACGTCGTCGCCGACACCGAAGAAGCTTTGGCGAAGTTGGGCTCTCCAATTGCGGTGATTGAAGGCCCGTTGATGGACGGCATGAAAATCGTCGGCGACTTGTTTGGCGAAGGAAAAATGTTTCTTCCGCAAGTCGTGAAGAGTGCTCGTGTGATGAAAAAGGCCGTCGCCGTGTTGGAACCCGTAATGTTTGCCGAGCGCGAAAAACGCACGGCCATGGGTGGCGCCAAAGAAAAGGCAAAGACCTTTGTCATTGCGACGGTGAAGGGCGATGTCCACGACATCGGAAAAAACATTGTGAGCGTCGTGCTTCAATGCAACGGCTACCGCGTTGTGGATCTCGGAGTGATGGTTCCAACATCCAAGATCATCGCCGCGATCAAGGAAGAGGGCGCCGACATCGTGGGCTTGAGCGGTCTCATCACGCCGTCACTCGATGAGATGCGAATTTGTCTTGAAGAGTTCGAGCGAGCGGGCTTGCGACTGCCGGTGCTTATTGGAGGCGCGACCACCTCGGGCCTGCACACGGCCGTGAAGCTGGATCCGTTTTATTCGGGCGCCGTTGCACACGTTTTAGATGCATCGCGAGTCGTGCACGTCTGTTCGCGTTTCCTGGCTGAGTCTGAATCCGACCGGGCCAAGGAGACAGCGGCTTTGAAAGCTCAAGCCGAACGAATGCGAAACGACTATCTTGCCAAGAGCCGCGAGCAAAAGCTTCTGACGTTGGAGGAGTCTCGCCTTCGTAAATTCACCTCCAATTGGCAGGAAGTGGATATCCCAACTCCCGAGAAAACCGGTGTTTTCGACTGGGCCGTGACAGTGGCCGAGCTCGAACCCTACATCGATTGGAGCCCGCTGTTTTGGTCGTGGGAACTGAAAGGTCTTTATCCAAAGATCTTTGAACATCCCAAATATGGCGAGCAGGCAAAGTCGCTGTATGCGGACGCGCGCGAGCTTTTGGACCGTGTGATTCGTGAAAATCGTTTTCGCCCGCGTGTCCTCGTGGGATTTTTCCCTGCACATTCCGATGATCGCGAGACGGTCTCGATATGTGATCGTGAAGGTCGCGAACTAGAGCGCATCACGTTTGAACGTCAGCTTGAGGAAGCCAAAACCGAAACGGGCTCTCCTGCCACGCGGTTTTCACTGACGGACTTCATCGCACCCAAATCGTCGGGTCGTGTGGACTATCTCGGGATGTTTGCGGTCACGGCTGGTCATGAAGTCGAGGCGTTTGCACAAAGCTTTCATCGACAGCACGACGACTACCGCGCCATTTTGGTCAAGGCTCTGGCGGATCGAATCGCCGAAGCGGCGGCCGAGTGGGCACACAAGCGCGAACGCGAACTCTTTGGCTTTGGCAAAGGTGAAACCTTCAGTCTCGAAGATCTCTTAAAGGAAAAGTATCGTGGCATTCGGCCGGCGCCGGGTTACTCGGCTTGTCCGTCGCACGCTCACAAACAAAAGATCTGGTCGCTGATGCAAGTCGATGCGCGAATCGGACTTCGCCTCACCGAGAGCGACATGATCGATCCCGCCGCCAGCGTCTCAGGCTTCTTCTTCAACCATCCCAGCGCCCGCTATTTCTAGCGGTACCTCCTTGTTTTTTGATTTGCAGCGCGTCTAGCGCGGCGCAAATCAAAAAACAAGGAGGTACCTATTTGCGGAACTGGATGGTTGTGTGGATCTCGTTGGTTGGAAAGTTCCAGGCAAAGTACTTTTCGTACTTGCGTGGTGAGAGCCAATAGAGGATCTGCCCCGGCAAATCAAATAGCGAACCGGTGAACTTGAGGCGGTTTTCTAAGACTGTGAATTTGTCATCGCCGATAGCTTGGCTAAACAGGTGAGGCAAAGAGCCAAGCGCAAAGTGGTGCACGTGCGTCGGGTCACCCCAGCTGGCGTATGACGAATAGTGCGGAGTGATGAATTTCACGGTCGCACCGTCTTTTGCAACTCGGTAGATTTCACGCGCGACGGTGTGGACCTCACGAAAATGTTCGATGGCGTGTTGGCAACGAATGAACTCGAAGCGGTTGGCGTCCAAGGGCCAAGGCGCAAGGTTTACGTCGTGAACGATGTCCACCCCTTTCAGGGGAAATAAGTCGATTCCGATAGCGTGATCCATGCGGTGATTGCCGCATCCAACGTCGAGCTTTGTGATTGTTGCCATAGGCCCGTTATCGCATGAGGCACCGGCAAACGTGCCACCTTCTTTTTTGATTTGCAGCGCGTCTAGCGCGGCGCAAATCAAAAATCAAGGAGGTACCTAGGCTTTGGCGGTGCGTTTGGCGGCTTGGCGGTAGGATTCGAGGAGTTTGTTTCGGAAGGTTTCTTCGTTGTGAAAGCGTTCGAGCATGTAGCGGGCGTTGCCGAGAAGCATGTCGCGAAGGGCTTTGTTGCTGCGAACGTCGTTGATTGCTTGCGCGAGACTTTTTGGATCGGCCGGGTCAAACAACAGGGCGGCTTGGTGTTTCACGAAGGCTTGGTGGGCCGGCACGTTTGAGAGTAAGCAGATGCAGCCGGCGGCCATTGCTTGCAAAGCTCCGTAAATTTGCCCGTCGCCTGTTGAGGTGCTGACAAAGACGTCGAGCGAGTTCAGCCATTTTCCGATGTCTTGCACGGGCCCCACGACTTCGAGGGACTCGTGCAGCTTGCCAAATTTGCCGAGGCGTTCGCGAGGGTAGCCGGCGCACGACCATTGGCCCTGCTCTGCGGCTTCGGCGGCCGCTTTTAAAAACAGGTCGTGACCGCGCGTGCTTTCGACGCGCAAAAATCCGCCGATGCGAATGCGATTGTGCGTCTCTGGTCGCATCAGGTCGACCGAGCAAAACGGAAATAGCGCCTGTTTTCGTTTGGGGAACTTTGCGAGATCAATGGCGCTTTCAAGGATCATTGAGTCGTGTTCGGCCGAGATCAGCCGCTTTTCTAGCGCGCGCTGCTTTTCGGTCTCCGAGCCCAATACCGGAATAAAGCGAGTCATGCCAAGAAGCAGGTCGACAAAGTGACGAAGACGTCCGCCGAGGCCAGGTTCGTTGGGAATTCCATGAAAGGTGTGAACGACCTCGACGCCAGTCATGATGTGAAGCAAGCGTGCGTACAGCCCAGCGGTGCGCCCGTGAGAATGAATCAGGCTGACGCTGTGTTTGACGACTTGGCGACGAAGCTCAAAGAGCGTTTTCCAAGAAAAATCGCGAGGAGGGACGCTGATCAGTTTGTCTGCGACGCGCTTGAGTTCGAAGCCATGAGGTGGATTCGTTGGCGCAGCGATGAAGACTCGAATGCCAATCGGCCGTATCATATTGGCGATGTCGATGATCTGCTTGGGTGCGATGCCGCCGTCACTTTTGGATGTGATGAAGAGAACGGTGGTCGGACCAGGAAACCCTTCAGGCACATAGGCTTTTTTCTCAAGCTTGGCGCGCTTGCGGTCTTCCAGTGTTCTGGCCAATGGGATTTCGCCTGTTTTTCGCCAGGGTTCGTCGATGAGACCGCGGGCTGCGGGAGGTTCACTGATGGGCGCATCTATCGAACCGGTTAGCGGGGACTGATCGCGTGCAGGAATTTTCGTCGTAGGAATTCCGTCTTCGTACAGCGGTTTTGCGCGACGAAGCTGCAGCTCACTTCGAACTTGCTCGAGAAGTTCGGGTGGTGGTGGTGGTGGAGTTTTTTGCGGCTTCGGTGAAGACATCAGTTTTCCCTGGTTCAGTTCGCGTTGCAAAGAGCTGGTAAGTTGACAGAATGATAAATTCCTCGGTCTCCAAAATTGGACTGATCTCCGCCCAATCCGCCGAATACGCTGGCATTGATCGAGGCGGGGGCTTCGGCTGCGCAGAGATAAAGTTCGCTGGCTCCTCCGCCGCCTCCACCGGATGGACCAGCGGAAGCTCCGCTTGCGCCAGTTCCGCCGGTGGCGAGAATATTCACGTTGGTGGCTGCGTCGGTGCGTTTGATCGCGGCCGAGATGAGTCCGCCTCCGCCGCCCCCTCCAGACATGCCAGCACTGGGGCCACCATTGGCGCCGTTTGATATGAGATTCAGTGTGCCACCACCACGGATGCGATCGACCATCAGGAACACGAAGCCGCCGCCATTTCCGCCGACAGCCAAGAAGGCATCGCCTCCACCTCCGCCGCCGCCGAAGTAGAGCTTTCTTCCGCTAAGTGGGAGTGTGTAGTTTTGCGTGCGCAGGCGCTGAGGAAAGAGGCTGTCGTAAATGCTGCCATTTCCAAGTTGGCCGTCGAGCCCGCCGCCCCAGCAATACGACATGCCGATGGCCGTGATCCCACAGGTGGACTTATTGGCTGCAGTGACCGAAGCGAACGTGAGTCCTGAAATGGGGGTCGGCGTTAAGCGTGGAGAGATGTCGCCATTTCCAAGTTGGCCGTTGGCGCCGTCGCCCCAGCAGTAGAGATTGCCGGTGAGTGTGATGGCGCAAGCGTGTTTCGAGGCCGTCGCCACTTGGCGGAATACACCGTCGACGCCGATGTTCGCAAACAGGTTGCGGTCGGTGGTCGTTCCGTCACCGAGATTTCCGTAGACGTTTCGGCCTGAACATTTCACCTGATCGGTCGTCGTGATTCCGCAGACGAAATCGATTCCGACGCGGACTTGTTTAAATGTGAGTCCCATCGCTGCATTAGTTGGTGAGGGTACGGTGCCGGACGTGCTGCGGCCAAACTGTCCATGTGCATCACTTCCCCAGCAGCGAAGTGCGCCGGAGATGGTGACACCGCATGTGGAAGCCCCGTTCACCGAGATGTCGAGGTATTGCGTGCCACTATCGACCGTTACGGGTGCAGAACGGTTGATCGTCGTGCCGTCACCGACTTGTCCGTTCGAGTTAACGCCCCAACATTTTAGTTGCCGAGATTCCGCGAGAATCCCGCAAGCGTGTGCGCCGTCACTTGAGGCAACTGTGATCTTGGAATATCGGCTGGTGTCGGCAATCATCGCGGGAGTTAGTCGTGCCCCAATCGTGCCGTTACCAAGCTGCCCCGAGGCGCCGCCGCCCCAGCAATAAACTTGGTCGGCTTCGGAAATCCCACACGAGAAGTGGTTTCCGCTGGCAACTTGTTTGAACCGGATCGAGGTGTCAGAAGCTGTTGGCACTGTTCGCCGAAGTGGTGGGTGGTTCGCTGAACTGACGGCAAATGCACCTTGCGCTTCGAGTCCGCTTCCCCAGCAGAAGAGTTTTCCTTCGGAGATTCCGCAGGCGTGATTCGCTCCCATTGAGCTGGAGGACAGGCGGAAATCCAATCCGTGGGCAAGTGGCGCACCGCCAACCGCCAGATTTGGCAGGCCTTGCGAAGAGCCTCCGCCTTCACCGGCACCTGCGCCGCCCGCACCACTGGACAATGAAGTGTCAGAAGAGCCGCCGCCGCTGCCGAAGGCCATGCCGTTTGCCGATGTCATATTTCCCCAGAGCGATCCGCCGGTGTAGGCATTGCTCATCGAACCGACGTAGCCAGAGGAACTGGCTTGAAGGCTCAGTGTTCCGTCGAGTTGAATTTCTCGTACACGAATGGGAAGGATTCCGCCGATACCATCCTCGTGACTATATGAAGGAGCCATGATTGCGAGCGTCGCTCCAGCAGCGACATTCAGGCGCTGAAAGTTCATCACGCGCCGAATAGAGATGCGACAATAGTTTGTGCCCATTGGCGCGTTGAGATTTGCGGTTTTCACCAGCAGCGGTGTCGCCGTGATCGGCTGCTCGAGGATGATTGTGGAGCTTGATGGCGTAGCCTGGATTCGGCCGAAACCATATCGGCCGAGAAAGAGATCGCCACCGCACGCGCCACTTGTTGGATCGTCGGGAGGGCCGGGATTGGCATTGCCACCGGAGACGTGCCAAATGACTTCGTCACCGATTTCGAACTCCGAAGCGGTGAAAGGCGATGCGGTACTAAGCTCGCGTCCCGCTGTAGTACCAATCCTCGTGACGCCCGTGATTCGCTTCATGGCTGATGCGATCTTGTTGCTTGCGACTCCACCTGATTTCGGTGTGTGCACCAAGCCAGGCGTGGGGGTCGAATAAGGATTGTACCCGGGGTAGAACCACGCAGATCCCGTGGTCTGCGCCAGTGTGCCGTCGCGTTCGTCGCCAAAGCTGATGTTGATGGATGGTCCACCGCCGCCGCCACCACCGGTGTTGACGAAGTTGCAGGTTTGAATTTTTTTGTTGAGATCAAGCGCGCCGACAATTTCGACAGTGCTTTCGCCAGCAGGAATGTTCGCTCTTTGCGAGGCAATTAAGAAAGGCTCGGAAAGCTCGTCCGAGTTGATC
>CAKQVW010000156.1 GCA_934277865.1 uncultured Pseudobdellovibrionaceae bacterium
CTACATTCCTTACGTTTTGCTTTTGTTGCTTTGGACCAATGTGCACACGAGTAGCATCTTGGGCTACGCCATCGGCGCCGCGCTTTTTTTGAAAATCGCAATCAGGCAATTCGAAGACAAGTCGGACCGGGCCTCTTGGATGCTCTGGTCAGGTGCAGGCGTGGCGTCGCTCGTCGTCGGATTTTTCAATCGGTCTTTCGAGAATATTTTGTTGCATGTGTTTCTTCCCAAAGAAGGCACTCTCGACAATGAGATCGCCGAATTTCAACCTATCGATTTTGAGTTGATAGGCCTCCCCCTTCAGGCTGTCTTGATTCTGAGTTTGGTCGGCATCGGACTGAGCATTAAGCGTAAGCGCATCGCGGATGCCTTCTTGGTCGCGGTGTTTTTGATGTACGCCTTCAATATGCGTCGGATGTTGGGACTTTTCCCTTTGGTCGCCATGCCGTTTCTGATCGAGCATTTTAACTGGATTTTTGTGCAAGCCAAGGCGCACGCCAAACGTTCGCTTGCGCTTTCGCTGTATGCGCTGGGCCCGATTTTGTTGTTGGTCGCGGTTGGTCCCTATTTGGTTGCTTCGGCGGCGACTTCGACAAAGCTGTACACGGTGAGTATTTCGGATGAGCAACAGCCCAGAGAAATTGTCACCTACATGAAAGAAAAAGATCTCAAAGGTCGGATTCGCAACGAATACGTCAGCGGGGGATACTTGTTGTTGAACCTGTCGGAGGAAAATAAAATCTTCATCGACGGTCGTGCCAACGTCCTGTATCCGCCGAGCTTTGTTCGTGATTACATGAAGGCGAGTTACAACTCTCTAGCCTTCAGGGCGGAACAAGAAAAGTATCCGGCAGATTTTGTCATCGCACGTTCAACAGTGCCTGGCGCGCTATTGGATACGGCGCTTGAGTCACAAGAATTTGAGCTGCTCTATTTTGGTGAACGTCATGCGCTGCTTTCGCGCGCCAAGCAGGGGCGCTACAAGTTGGTTTCCAAGGCGTTTCCGCATCCGGAATGTCTGGATCAGAGTGTGCTACCGCGCTTGAAGCAAGAGTTTGAATTTGCCAAAGCCGAGCATGCGGCAAACTCGCCGGTGATCGAGTTCTTGGAGACGGCGATTGAGTACTTTGAAAAGGGTGATCTCAGGTATTTCCACGGTCAGTCGATGCCGCAAACGGGCAGCGAGCATGTGTTGAGGCTGATTGCGCATTTGGCCGAGAAGTCGGGGAAACCGGCGCTGGCCTATTTCTATATGAGCGCCATCCCAGACTCGCGTCGTGATGATCGGCTGTTCATGGCTCGCCTCGCTTGTCAGCACAACGCGTGTTTGGGTGTCGAAGCAATGCTCGATGGATTTTCGATTGAGCGGGCGCCGGCCTATGATCTTGCGGATGCAGCTGCGCTGTTGCAGGAGGCTCATCGCAAGAGTCCGGCTGTGCTATTTCCTCCGGATCGCATGAAGCTTCTTGAAGAGCGACTCGCGAAAGAGGCAGCAGAAGTTGGCGTCGCAAAGCGTCCGAACTGGTGCCTTGAGCGCAATTAGCGACGAGAAATCCGTGATTTCTGTGCCAGTTTGAGTGAAGAATGGGACTAGGGGGAATGCGCCATGAACCTGCAGCAATTGATCACGTTCTCAACAGTCGTTTCTGAAGGAAGTATGACAGCAGCCGCTGAAAAACTCTTCCTGACTCAACCTGCGGTTTCGCAGCAGATTCGAAACCTGGAAGAGGAACTGGGAGTCGGACTTTTGGATCGCGGGGCTCGTCACGCGCGCCCGACGGTGCAAGGGCAGTTGCTGTACGATTACGCTCGACGAATTATTCAGCTCACGCAGCAGGCGCAGGCAGCGATTCAAACGATGGCGGAAGGTGTCCAAGGACACTTGCGAATCGGAACTTTGAATTCCTTGGGATTGCAGCTGGTGGCTCCAAGTGTTGCCACGCTTTTGAAGCACCACAATCGTGTTTCCATCGAGCTGATGTATGAAGATGCGAGCGAGGTTTTAAAGGCGGCCGGAGAAGGCCGCTTGGACGTCGCGATTTTGCCGGAGATTTCTGCTGCTGAAGCACAGTCACTTGGTCTTCAGGGGCGCCCTCTTCACAAGGACGAGATGTGGCTGGTTGCCTCCGGAAAAGATCCTTCGCTTCCAGAAGAAATTCGCGCGGAAAATTTGGATCAACGTCCGTTCATTCGACTTGCAGAAAAGTACGAAGGTTTTGATCAGGCCTTTAAAAAGGCGATGGAGTCGGCGGGTACTTCGCTCAACGTGGTGTTTGAATCGAACAATGTGGGAACACTGAAACGTGTGATTGAAAGTGGGCTCGGCTGGGGCTTCTTGCCGGCGCACGCAATTCGCAAACAGGTGCGCATGGGGCGCCTGACTCAGATTCCAGTGATGGATCTTAAACACACAACCAACGTTGTGTTTTATTCGCGGGATCCTTCGCCCTCGGCGCAGTTGATCGACGTGTTCTTCCGCGTGCTCAAACAAGGCATCCCTGGCTAGGGGAGGCGCTTCAACAAAGCCGCATAGAATCCGTCGTAGCGATTGACGCCAGGAAGAAACTCGCGATCGCGCACAAGTTCAAAGCGTGCCGCACCAGGTGTTTTGTCTGCGGCACGGCGTTTGAGGAAATTTTCGATCTGCTGGTGGTTTTCACTAGGGAGAATCGAGCAGGTGGCATACAGCACAAGGCCACCTGGTTTTACCATCAACGTGTATTCATCAAGGATGCGAGCTTGAAGCTCCCGAAGGCGTTCGATCTCTTCGGGGCCAAGTTTCCATTTTGCGTCTGGGTTGCGGCGAAGGACGCCCATGCCGGAACACGGCACATCCAACAACACGCGATCGGCCGTGCCTTCCAGGCGCTTGATCACCTTTTGTGAGTCGATCAGGCGAACTTCGCAGGTGTCGATCCCACTGCGCGCAATGCGTTTTTTGAGCTCTTGAAGTTTTCCTTCGTGCACATCCAGCGCGATGAGTTTGCCTTTGTTTTTCATCATGGCGCCAAGTGCGAGAGTTTTTCCGCCGGCTCCGGCGCAAGCGTCGATGATGCGTTCGCCGGGTGCTGCGCCCAGCATTTCGGCCACCTGTTGGCTCGCGCCATCTTGTACTTCAAACCAGCCGTCTTTAAACGCTTGCGTGACAAATACATTTTTCCGCTCAACGAGCATGAGACCATTGGCCGTTTGGTCTGCCGCATGTGTTTGGATATCGTCGTCTTGACGGAGTCTCTTGGCGAGCTCGTCGCGTGTGCATTTCAAGGTGTTGGCGCGGATGAAGACGGGGGCCTGCAAATTCAGGCTGTGGAGAATTTGTGGCCAGCGTCGGCCAAGCTCATTTTGGCCAAGTTCGTCCATCCAGTCCGGCACGCTTTCAAAGATGGCACGGTCGTTGGTTGGATCAATTTCCGAGAGTCGGTGGGCGATCTTGTCGGCACTGATACGTTCGAATTCTGTCCAGTTTGGAAGCCGTGGCTCTCCAGTTTCTTTTAAGTTTTTTTCGATGATGTAAACCGCGAGCCATTTCCAGAGATCCGCTTTTTCAGGCGTATGGGCTTCGTTCCAGCCAAAGGCGGCGCCGTACTTCCTCCACCAGCGAACCAAGTCATAGACGAGTTCGGCGAACTGACGGCGATCGCGCGCGCCCATTTTTTTCTCGTTCTTGAAAGCGTACTCGATGACTTTCCCGGCGTAGCGACCTTCGAGCATCACTTGCGCGAGGGCGTCGATCGCGAGTGCTGCCACCGGTCGGTGAAGGAAAAACCCGCGTGGCTCTCGTCCGCCGCTTTTGCGGTCACGTTCTTCGTCGGCTCGACGAAAGAGATTTTGTTCCTCACGCGTGCTGAGACGAGCTTGGGCTGCTGCGCGTGGACCTTTGGGCGTCGGTCTTGAGGTCGGCTTTGAATTCGGTTTTGAACCGATTTTGGAGCGTGAGTTAGAACGTGAAGAGGAGCCCTGCCGTGATATACGTGCCATTAAACTGTCCGTCGCTAAAGATATGAACGTGGTTTTTGACCCCGCCTTCGACAAACAATCCGGTGACATCCCAGAGGTTGAAGAAGCGAGCTCCCGCTAGAAGTTGATAGTCGAGAGCCAGCGAAGATTCACCCTTTAGTTGTGTTCCGAAGACTCCAAGGCCCACACCAGCACCAAAATACAGGGGGAATCGGCTGGAGGCGTCGGGGAAGGTGATGATGGGAAGGAAGCTAAACTTCGTGACGCCGCCTTCGGCCATCGCAAAACGAGAGACGTCAAAGCGCATGAGGAGGTCCATCGAATTCACCCACTCGCCAACGCGGTAGGTGACGCCGACGTTCCAGCGGCCGACGTTCTCTTGGTTCTCAGGTGTTCCCCAGCGATAGGAGTTGTCCGAGAGGAAAGAGCCAAAATGCAAAGCCAGATAGCGGTCAGTGGTTCCCGCGGGACCTCGGCCAGAGCTTGAGCTTTGTGTGGAGGTGTTGTTGTCGCTCAGGTCCTCGTTGCGGGCGTCGGGGCGCTGCGGGGACATGTACTTGGCTGCGGCCTGGCGACCAACCTCGGGTTTAAAGTCCCGACGAACACGGTCACGGCGATTGCGGCGCATGGCTCGTTCGGCCGCGCTCCCTGGCGTGACGCTGCCCTGATCCGTCACCTCGACGGCACCCATGCCGTCTTGAAAAACCTGCCCATGGACAGATTCCACACTCGTAAGACTAAGACCCAAAATGCCAGCAAGCGTGACGGCACGGATCAGAGCGGACTTGGCGGATTCTCTCGGGATTCTCAGGCTGTTCATACTCTTAAGGTTCCTTTGAATTCGCCCAGTTTCGCAAGCATTCTTCCCCTGATTTTTCTCTGAAGTTGACGAGTTCAGTTGGACTACCTAAAGTGCGCGCCATGCCCGATCTCGAAACTCCTGAACTTACTCCACGGCGCCGTTCGCGCGAAATGGCCCTTCAGCTCTTGTTTCTGAAAGCGTTTGCGCCAGACAAAGGTCTTGAGGCGTCGCCCAAGGGACTATTTGCCGACTTTGTTCGCGATTTCGAAATCGATCGCGAAGTCGCGGAGTACGGTGGAACACTGTTTCTGGGAGTTTGCGAAAATCTTGAGACCATCGATCGCACGATCGAGGCACATTCTCGTCACTGGAAGGTTTCGCGCATGAGCTTGGTTGATCTCTCGTTGCTGAGAATCGCCGTGTTTGAGATGGCACACATGTATCCCAAGCTGAAACCCAATATCGCCATCAACGAGGCCATCGAACTTGCGCGGCTTTTTGGCAGCACGGACTCAGCGTCATTTGTGAACGGGATTCTTGACCCGATCGCTCGTCAAATCTGACGATGGGGCATGACTCTCGAAATCTTTAAATCGGTCAGTTTTGACGGGGCCTTTGAAACTCCGTCAGATATCTGGATTCTTCTCGATCCCGACAACAACCCGTGGACAGAAAGTGTCGACTGGGAATTGGGGCTCCTGATCCGACGCAGTCGGCATCGCCAAGACAAAACGCCGAACGCTCCACTCTTGCTTGCAACCCCACAAGGCTGGCTGTCTCCGCGACTCTTGGTGCTTTTTCCTCAAGGCCAAGCAGGAGGTGGGTGGTTGCCCACGATTCATCAAACGTTGACTAAGATGCGAGCGAAAACGGCGACCATTTTGCCGCCACATGGATCAAAACCGCCGGCTCCGAAGGAGCTTGCCGAACTGTCGCAAGGCGAATGGGGGATCCGATGGGTCGATTCCAAGAGCGTGTGAAGACACTGGTGCTTCGCATGCGTCGCGCATGGAGTCGATACGCCGAATTCATCGAAGGTAAAGAACTCGAGCATGCTCTGCGCTTCGAAGCGGAGCGCATGAAGCCGACTTGGATCATGCGTTCGGATATTGAGGCCGAATTGGCGCAAACGGCGGGCGTTTTGGATTTCAAAACGCTGAGTCGGTTTTATCCCTACGGGTTTGAATTTCGCCGACACTTTGTCCGTGAACGAAGGCGCGACGAACCGACCTCGGAGCTAAAAATCGAGATTGAACTCACCGCCGTGTTTTCACACGGGGAGGTTTTTCGACCGGAGTCTCGCTGCCGCATCGAGCTCGAGCTCTTGCCTCGTCCGCGTGAAGATTCGTCTTCCACGGCGACGGAAGAGTATGATTCCGCAGGACGTGTGTTGGTGATGAAGGAGCTTCGCGAATGGTTGGGCGAAGTGGGATTTTCGGACTTTCATGTGCCAGAGCTGTATCCGGACGCCAAAGCGTTGATGATCGATCTTGGTAGCCGTGGTGCTTGGGTTGTGATTGACCCTCGTCCTGAGGTGTTTTCACGCCCTCTTGCGGAAGCGTTGGCTCAGATCGTGGCCGAAGTGTCTCGCCGGTCGGCGAAGAAGTCGGCACGTTGGACGGAGCTTGTGCCCTGATGGAAAAACGCAAAGGGACGATCTACATCATTTCAGACGGAACGGGCGAAACGGCCGCAACGATGATTCGTGCGGCGCTGGTGCAGTACCTCGATGCCGAGATCAATATTGTTCGGTCAAAAAACGTGCGAACCGAATCTCAGGTGGAGAGTGTGATTGCCGACGCGTTTGAAAACCAGGGCATCATCATTCATACAGTTGTCAGTCCCCAGCTGAAGCAGGTGATTCAAGAACAGTCGGCCGCCAAAGGCCTTCTCAGTGTGGATCTGATTGGGCCGTTGCTGCAGACGCTTGACGAGTACTTTGGTGGGGCTCCGGGCCAGCGAAGTGTTGGCATTCTTCGCATGGTGGACGATCGCTACTTCAAACGAATTGAAGCGATTGAATACACGGTGAAGCATGAC
>CAKQVW010000157.1 GCA_934277865.1 uncultured Pseudobdellovibrionaceae bacterium
AGAGTTTTCCGTTCACGGTGGTGATCAAATTTCAGGTCGGGTCGTTGAGGAGTTGATTCGGGGCGGAGCTCGTCTAGCTAAGCCCGGAGAATTCACCTATCGGGCCTTTCTCAATGACCGCATCGATCTCGTGCAGGCGGAAAGTATCTTGAGTCTCATTGAATCTCGGTCGGAGATGGGCTCTGCAAATGCGCTCAATCAATTGAAGGGTGAGCTCAGTAAGAAATTTCTTGAGATTGAAGATGGCCTTCTCTGGTTAGGCGCCCAGCTTGAGGCAAGCATCGACTTTTCCTCCGATGGTATTGAGCTGACGCCATCGAAAGATCTTTTGGAGCGTGCCACGAAGCTGCAGAATGAGATTCGTGCGTTGATTGCCACCTATCAAAAAGGTCGGATTTTGAGAGACGGAGTTTTGGTCGCTCTGATTGGTGCGCCCAATGCGGGTAAATCTTCGCTCTTAAATGCGATTGTCGAAGACGACCGTGCGATCGTAACGGAACACGCCGGCACCACCCGCGATTTGATCCAGGTTGAAACGCGCCTGGAAGGGACTCCTGTCACTTGGGTTGATACGGCCGGGATCCGTTCCTCCGAGGACGCGGTTGAAAAGATCGGTATCGAGCGGTCTTTGAAGATGCGAAACGAGGCGGACTTTGTTGTGGTGGTTATCGACCTATCGGATCGCTCTTGGCGAGACCGCCTGGCGGCCTTTATTCGCGAGGGGCGCAAGGATGAGTGGTACTTCTTCAATAAATTGGATCTCGATCGTTCTGGCGAGTGGCTCGCCACAGCCGAGGCCGAGGCGGAAAAGTACGGGATTTTGAGCCGTTCAGTCTTCGGCTCGGCAGCTCGTGGAACAGGCTTGGAAAGCCTCAAGGACGCGGTTTTAAAGCCAGTTCGTGAGAAATTAGGGGTCGCCGGCGGTACTGTGGTCACTCAGAGCCGGCATTTTGAGGGCCTTCAGCGCATCGATAGCTCCCTTGAAAAGGCACTTAAGCTGATTCGAAACGATGCCAGCCCCGAACTCATAGCCTTCGAGCTGCAAGAGGGCGTGAAAACCGTCCATGAGCTACTAGGTAAGGTCTTTCATGAACAAGTGATCGATCGAATCTTTAAGGAATTCTGCCTCGGGAAGTAGTACAACTGCCGGCGTCTCTCTATCAGAGCGAGGAGCAGTAGCACCCCATGAGCCATTTCGATGTCATAGTAGTTGGAGCCGGCCATGCGGGCCTCGAAGCCTCGCTTGCCAGCGCTCGCATGGGACTTCGGGTCGCGTTGGTGACGTCCAATCTTTCTCGTATCGGCTACATGAGCTGCAATCCCTCTATCGGGGGACTCGCAAAAGGCCATATGGTCCGTGAGGTCGACGCTTTGGGCGGCGAGATGGGATTGGCTGCAGATGCTACCTGCATCCAGTTTAAGCGCCTCAATTCTCGGAAAGGTCCTGCCGTTCGTGGGTCACGTGCTCAGTGCGACAAAGATCTCTACGTCGATTACATGGCCGCGAAGGTGCGATCCACGCCTCGGTTAGAAATCGTCGGTAGCGAAGCCAAGAGTTTGATCTTAGAGAGCGGCCGCTGCGTCGGTGTTATGCTTGAGGATGGATCGGCTATTCACGCTCGCGCAGTTGTGCTGACGACTGGTACCTTCATGAGAGGCGTCATGCATATTGGCCTCAAGCAGATTGAAGGCGGTCGTGTTGGCGATAAAGCGACGGTTGGGATCAGCGATCAGCTTCGCGAACACGGATTTGTTGTGCAAAGGCTGAAGACTGGTACACCGGCCCGACTAAAGGCTGGGTCCATCGATTTTTCGAAGACCATTGCGCAACCGGGTGACGAGAAATTTTATCCCTTTTCGTCTCGCAGCCCCGAGAAGCTCAGTCTTCCGCAGGTGAATTGCTGGCTGAGCTACACCAACGAGCGCACCCACGAGATCATTCGCAGAAACCTCGATAAAAGTCCTATGTTCTGCGGAAACATCGAGGGCCGTGGTCCTAGGTATTGCCCGAGCATCGAAGACAAGATCACCCGCTTTGCGGAGAAGATTTCACACCAAACGTTTTTGGAGCCCGAAGGCCTTTCGACAGATTGGATTTACCTGCAGGGTATTTCGACGAGTCTTCCGGAAGATGTTCAGCTCGAGTTTTTGCGAACGATTCAGGGTTTGGAAAACGTAGAGGTTTATCGGTATGGCTATGCGGTCGAATATGATTTCATCGAGCCAACTCAGATTCGGCACTCGCTTGAGACGCGGTCGATTCCGGGTCTTTTCCTGGCAGGTCAGATCAATGGGACCAGCGGTTATGAAGAGGCCGCCGCACAAGGTTTTATCGCAGGCGTGAATGCCGCTCGAAGTGTGCTCGGTCAGGAAAGTTTTGTTCTTGGCCGAGATGAGGCCTACATCGGCGTTCTCATCGATGACTTAGTGAACAAAGGTACCAAAGAGCCGTACCGCATGTTCACCTCTCGCGCGGAACACAGATTGGTTCTCAGGGAAGATAACACTCTGGAACGTCTATGGAATCGCGCAACAGAACTTGGTGTAATCAGTGACGAGCAAAAATATCGTCTCGAAATGACACTCACTCAGCGCGAAGAACTTCGCTCACTCCTGAAGAACACAGTTCTGACTCCGACTGCTGAGACTCAGTCCAAACTTGAGGCGCTTGGAACTGCAAAGCTCCTAAAACCGATGACAGCCGAAGAAGTTTTAAGACGACATGAAGTCTGCTTCGAGGACCTAGCGGGATTCGGAGTTTCCGGAGATTATGGAGTAAATGTCGTCGAGCCGGTTGAGATCGAAGTGAAGTATGCCGGTTACATTGAACGTGAGAATGAGCTGATTAGGGCCAATAAGCGTTTTGAATCGACGAAGATCCCGACTGAGATGGATTATCGGTTGGTAAAAGGCCTCTCGAATGAGGAACAGGAAAAGCTTCAAGAGAAGCGGCCGGAGACATTAGGCCAAGCTAGCCGAATCAGCGGTGTTAACCCGTCGGCCATTCAGGCTCTAATTGTTTTCCTTAAGGCGAAACGGAGTATCGTTGAAGTTCAAGAATCAGAAAGCGGCAGAAGGCGAGCTCTCATCGAGCGCGAACTTGCCCAAAGACTACGACAAGAATCTCAATCCGAGCGAATCCCCTGATTCCCTCCTACTTGATTTCGGCACGCGATTTTCTGGGTGGGCGCCGTCGTTGACGGCTACGCAAATTGACCTGCTGCACAATTATTTGGCTGAACTTCTTAGGTTCAACAAAAAGTTGAACCTCATTTCTCCGGCGACTGCTTTGCGCGCTGACACGGTGCATATATTAGACGCGGTTCGAGCCTGGGCTTCGGTTGCGCCACATATTCCTGCAGGGCAAACGGTCCACGACTTTGGTTCAGGCAATGGCTTGCCTGGTATGGTGGCGGCCATCCTGTCTCCGAATTTGGTCCTTCGTCTTGTTGATCGCGATCAGCGGAAGATGGAGTTCCTTAAGCATGTCGGGTCTACTCTCGGTCTAAAGAATTTGGTCTTTAGCTGCCAGAGTCTTCAGGACCTGGAAGATGGATCTGTGAATTTTGCGATTTCGCGAGGTTTCGCCAGTATCTCGAATTCATTGATTCAAACCCGCCGGCTTTTTGTGAAAGAGGGCGTCTTTTTCATGATGAAGGGCGAGGGATGGTCTCGAGAGCTTGCCGAAGTTCAGCCACAGGTCTTTAGTGGTTGGTCTGTTGAGATGCATGGAGAGTACGAGTTACCGGACTCGCCTGCTGAATACGTGCTACTTAAGGCCCGGCGACTCACCTGATAGGGCTTTCGTCGAGTGAATTTCAAATGTTCCACGTGGAACAATAAGATTAGTGGCCTTTTGCGGGCTTAAGTTTCGCATCGAGCTCGTCTCGCAGCTCTTTCTCTGACTTCCTGTTGTATCGCTCAGTCTTCTGCAGACGTGAGTTCCACTCGCGGGGGGTATCTTCCAGCCTTCTTTGTAGCTTGTAGGCTTCAATATCCTTCGGATCCGGCCACTTTTCTCCCCGATTGAAGGCTTCAAGATAGGCTTTTCTGGCATATTCACGCCTTTGTTCGGCACGGATCTCAAAATACAGCGCTTCTTGGTCTGCGACCATGAGTTGCGTCTCCTTCTTTGAGATATCTTGCTGATACTTCCGTCTACTGGGATCTCGGGCCGGGAGAGCTGCGAGATCCTCTCTCAATTGGACGATTTCCTCTTTTGTCGTTTCTGCGGCTGCTTTCGCAACAGAGCTGCGGCTCATAAGATCCAGATAAATGGGATCGAGCTTCTCAGGAGTAGGATTGGGCCGGGAACAGCCGGAGATGAAGCTAGTTAAGACAAACATGACTACCAGCGCACCAAATCCCACCGAAGTCAGGTAGTCATGCTGCGTTTTCCTGCGTGATTTGATTGGTCGCTGGTTGTTCATTCCCGTATCTTGCCTATCACTAGCTATTCAGATTGTTCCACGTGGAACATTCCTGATTGATCACGTAGCCAAAATCTTATCGGCATGTCTGTCTGCGAAATGAGTTGAAAATCAATTGTGAGCACGGTCTAACTTTATGTCGTCCAATTGGAAGGACATCTGGAGGGGCTAATGGCGCGTATTATCTGTATCGCGAACCAAAAAGGCGGAGTCGGTAAAACCACTACATCTGTTAATCTTTCCGCATGCTTAGCGGCACGCGGACGCAAGGTATTGTTGGTGGATCTAGATCCACAAGGCAATGCCTCAAGCGGTCTCGGATTAAAGAAATATGAGTACCAAGAGGCGAATATCTATCACGTACTCATCGGCGAAAAGACGCTCGAAGAAATTCGCCGGCCCACTTCAAATCCGAACCTCTGGGTAGCCCCGGCAACACCGGATCTTGTTGGTGCAGAGATCGAACTTGTGGACGCTCCGCGTCGTGAATTCCGCCTGCGTGAGGCAATTGGCGCGATCGCCGATCAATATGACTATGTTCTAATTGATTGCCCGCCATCTTTGGGTCTTCTGACGTTGAACTCGCTGGCAGCGGCCAACACCTTTCTTGTGCCTCTCCAATGTGAATACTATGCGCTCGAGGGTCTTTCGCAGCTCCTCACGACGGCCGGCCTCGTGAAAAAGAATATCAACCCAGAGCTTCGCATCGAGGGAATTCTCCTGACGATGTTCGCGGCTAGCAACAACCTGAGCCACCAAGTCGTTTCGGAAATTCAAACTCACTTCGGTGACAAGGTTTTCAAAGCTATCATTCCGCGAAACGTCCGCCTCAGCGAAGCGCCTTCGCATGGGCAGTCCATTCTTGAATATGAACCGCGTTCGGTTGGCGCGATGAAGTACCAAGAGCTGGCAGTCGAGCTGGACAACCGTGTTTTTGGTCAAGCGACTACTCAAAATCAAGAGATGGAGAGTGTTGAAACGGCTGCGGTTGACCAAGCCACAGCATCGACAATGGCTGGTCAACTAAACAATCCGGGCGTGCAGGAGGATGCAAATGTCTGACGTAACAAATGTTTCGCCAAACAATCCAAAATCCGCAAAACCACGCCTCGGTCGAGGACTGGGTAGTCTTTTGAGTGGTGTGGATACTCAAGATACAACTGGCCGTCCAAAAATGGGTTCGGACTTTGATTCGCCGGTTCCACAGGCGAAGATCCCAGCTGTTGTTGAACAGGCGCCGATTTCTGCAGTAGCTAACCAATCAGAAGTTCAGGCGAAAGTTGAAACAGTTGTCGTCGAGAAAATCGTCGAAGTCGAAAAGCTGGTCGAAGTTGAGAAGGTCGTAGAAAAAATCGTTGAGGTCGAAAAGATCGTCGAAAAAGAGGCTTCGCCGATCCCAGAGACGGCTCGCATCTGGACAGTCTCAATCGAAAAGCTCACGCCTAATACTCAGCAGCCTCGTCAGGTTTTCGAAGACGCTGCATTAAAAGAGCTGTCTGCTTCCATCAAAGAGAAGGGAATTCTTCAGCCCATCACCGCACGAAGAAAATCGGAAACAGAATTCGAGATCATCGCAGGTGAGCGTCGCTGGCGCGCAGCTCAGATGGCTGGACTAAAGGAAGTTCCAGTCATTTTGAAAGAGGCTGACGAACAAGACTCTCTCGAACTTGCGATTCTTGAAAATATTCAACGCGCAGACCTCAATCCAGTGGAAGAAGCGGAGGCCTACGACCACTTGATGAAGACCTATGACCTGACCCAGGTCCAGGTGGCTGATCGTTTGGGTAAAGAACGGTCAACAATCGCCAACGCCCTTCGCCTTCTTGTTTTGCCTCCCGAGGTGAAGTTGATGATTGGCGGTGGAGAACTAAGTGCGGGACATGCAAAAGTCCTGTTGGGTCTCGAAAGCATGGCCGACCAAATTTCTTTGGCCAAAGAAGTCATTCGCGAAAAGCTGTCCGTTCGTGCTCTGGAAAAAAAGGTCGCTGAGAAAAAATCTCAGGCATCGGGCGGACAAGTGATCCGACCTGGTGGATCGATGGGAATCGATGTTTCGGCGAAGCTCGTCGAGGCATTGGCTGGGGAACTTCAGAAGCTCATCGGCACTCGCGTTGTCATTGACTACGCGGACCGCCGGGGCAAACTGAGTGTCTATTTCCATTCAGATGAACAGCTGACCGAGATCGTCGAAAGGATGCGAAAAGGATGGGCGAAAACGAGCGCGGCACCGACCGTGTCTTCCCGAAACTGATGCCGGAATCGACGATCACCGATGGGCGCCTGACCGCGCTCCTGGAC
>CAKQVW010000158.1 GCA_934277865.1 uncultured Pseudobdellovibrionaceae bacterium
GCAGAAAACACACTTCAGGCTATTCAAGACATCCCGAGCCTGAAACACACGCCGATTCTTGATCGACTTGAACGCGAGCGCGACGTCGCGCTTGATAACTGCTTGAAGCGAAACCTGGCCGACATCAGCGATACAGACCGTGCGCGGGTCATTGGAGAGTTTTTCGAGTTTGGTCCACTCGAGTCACTTCGGTTCGACGATCAGGTTACTGAAATCTTGGTGACTGGGCCCGAATCAATCTGGGTGGAACGTGGTGGCCGTCTCAATCGGCACCGCGATCGATTTCTTAACCGCATCACCTACCGCGGTTGTGTGAATCGCATCCTCAGAGCCGTGAAGGCAAATGTCGACGAAACCAAACCCTTCGCCAATGGCCGATGGTCGGACTTTCGTGTTCACATTGCCGGCTCACCGATTGTCGGCGACCTGCCTTGTCTGACCTTGCGACGTGTGCGCAGCCGCCGATGGACCCTTGAGGAATTGCAGTCAGCCGGATGGGCCAACGACCGCGGCATCCAACAAATTCGCGACTTGATCGCCAAACGGCAAAACGTTTTGGTTATCGGCGCAACTGGTACCGGCAAAACGTCTGCACTTTCCGCTGCACTGAACGAAATCGCAGAATGCGAACGTGTTTTGATTTTAGAAGACACCGATGAGATTCCGGTTCCCAGCCCAGCCAGTCTGAAACTGCTCACGAAGGTTGCCCGCCACAGTGATGATACGGAATTCGGCCTTGGCGAGCTATTGAAACAGTCGCTTCGCATGCGGCCCGATCGATTGGTCATGGGTGAAGTCCGCGGCGCCGAAGCAAAAGATCTTTTGATGGCTTTTGCAACTGGGCACGACGGCTGTTGGGGAACCCTTCACGCTTCAAATGCGCGCGAAGCGATGCTTCGCCTAGAGATGCTCGTCCAGATGGGCGCCCCACAGTGGACGGCGGCGACGGTGCGTGCGCTGATTCATTCAAGCATCCAATACATCGTAACGGTGGATCGAACCATAGGCGGCAAAAGGCGACTCGCCTCAATCAGCAAAGTCGCCTCTTTGGAAGAATTGGGATTCTGTTTCTCGACAGTCTATCAGGCTTAAAGCTTAAGCCTGGACGTCGAGAAAACTGCCACGTGGATAAAGCTCGGTCGGTGCCTCAGACGAAGAATCTGTCGTTGAGGTGATCGACGGCGCGAGCTCCGAGGAGTAGTTCGCAACCGGCTCGACACCCTGAGGAGTCTGATCGACAACCTCCGGCTGAGAAGTACGCGATCGAAAGAAAACGTCAGAGAGTTCTCTTGCCATAGCAGCTTGCTGAAGGTCTTTTGTCTTCCAATCCATTCGCTCGGAATGAATCTTGGCGGCGCGAGAGGCTGTTTGCCCAATAGCCGCTTCACGTAGCGACGAGACTCCTTCAGGACGACCAAATGCAGGCGTGCCTGGCCGCACCGGCGCAGAATCTTTCATATCAACCGACGACACACGTGCGGATTTCGGCAGAATACCGCTGATCTTTTCCATCCCAACCTCCTGTTGGTTTAAACGGACCGTTGCTGCTAGCGACGCTGGAGGCGCATCATGCGCCTGAATCCCGCTGCATACCCTACTCATCGGCTCATTTTTAGACACACATGAGGCCGCCGAGCCTTGGTCGAGGTCCGCTGGAGAATCTAGCTGGACGAGGTCTCGCCAACACCGGGAGCAAGACGAATGCCCAGTTCGATCAACTGATCGCGCGAAACGGCGTTCGGCGCTTCCGCCATGAGGTCGGTTGCTTTTGCCGTTTTCGGGAATGCAATCACGTCGCGAATGGCATCCGTGTTACAAAGGATCATGGTCAGACGGTCGACACCCCACGCGATTCCTGCATGCGGAGGCGTGCCGTAGCTGAGTGCCTCCATGAAGAAGCCGAACTTTTCTTTGGCTTCTTCCAAAGAAAGTCCGAGAGCTTTGAACATCGAAGCCTGGAGATCACTTCGGTGAATTCGAACCGATCCGCCGCCGATCTCGTGGCCGTTGCAAACAAGATCGTAAGCTTTTGCCAGGATCTCTCCGTAACGTTTTTCGTCCCCGCTCTTCAGGATTTCCATGTGTTGGTTTTGCGGCGACGTGAATGGATGGTGACGAGCCGCCCAGCGACCGCCCTCGGCATCGTACTCAAACAGTGGGAAGTCGACGACCCACAAGAACTTATCTTGCGACTCATCGATCAGCTTCAGCTCACGGCCAAAGTGCAGACGAAGCGCCGAAAGCGCTGCGCACGCGGTATCAAAACCGTCCGCCACAAGCAGCGAAAGCCCCTTGCCGGATGGGCAAAGCGTCTTGTGCAGCTCTTTGACTTTGTCTTCTGGCAAGGCCTTCGAAACAGCCGATGTCAAAGTGCCGTTCACGTCTCCCTTGATCCAGATCAGCCCTTTGGCGCCCGCTTTTTTGGCAATGTCGACCAGTTTGTCGATTTGCGCGCGCGACATTTCGCCCGCCTGCTCGACGCCCAAGCCCTTCACGACTCCGTTTTTCGCCAAGACATCGTCGAAAACCTTAAAGCCTGTGCCGCGCGATTTCTCCGTCAGATCCTGAAGCTCAAGACCAAAACGCAGATCCGGTTTATCACAACCAAAGCGGTTCATGGCATCGATGAACTTCATCTTCGGAATGGGACCGAGGTCGACGCCACGGAACTTCTTCCAAAGCAGCTGAGCCATGCGCTCGTTCACCGCGATGATGTCGTCTTGATCGACAAAACTCATCTCGATATCAATTTGTGAGAACTCCGGCTGGCGATCGGCGCGCAAATCCTCGTCGCGGAAGCATCGAGCGATTTGGAAGTAGCGGTCCATTCCACCAATCATCAGTAGCTGTTTCAGCGTCTGCGGTGATTGCGGAAGCGCATAGAAGGAGCCTTGGTTCACGCGAGACGGGACAAGATAGTCACGCGCACCTTCTGGTGTGGATTTATAAAGAATCGGCGTTTCAACTTCTGTGAAGCCTTCTTCCGAAAGGAAGTTCCTCACAGAGCGCACGATCTCGTGACGCTTTCGAAGAAAACCACTGAGCCGCTGAGAGCGAATGTCGAGATAACGATACTTCAAGCGCAAATTTTCGCCGACGCTTTCATCATTGATCTGAAACGGCGGAGTTTTTGCCTCGCTCAAGATCTCCATGTCAGTGGCTTCAATTTCGACATCGCCCGTCGCCAGTTTTTTGTTGGCCATGCCACTGGGGCGCGTGCGCACCAGTCCGCGAATCGCGACTACGAATTCCGCACGAAGCTCTTTTGCCGCAGCCATCGCCGGACGAGCGGGATCCAGCACGACCTGAACGGTGCCTTCTCGGTCGCGAATATCAACAAAGATCAAACCGCCGTGATCGCGACGCCCATCGATCCACCCCATGATGACCACGTTCTGCCCGGCGTGAGCCGCGCGAAGTGAGCCTGCGTAGTGTGAGCGTTTAACTTCTGAAACAAAGCTACCGGTACTCGTCGAAGACACGACCAAACTCCTTCATGAAGGACAAGACTGATGGGGAAGCCGCCAGAATAGTTCCCGTTCAAAAAAAAGCCAATCATGAAAAGGATTTGGGACGTCTAAACAAAAACTTATGTGCCTGACAGACTAGGACCGAACACGATATTGTGAGAACTTACAGAATCCGAAGCCGCTGAAAAGGGGCTGGCCGCCGCGACATAACGCCGCCCGCCAAACCCCAGACATGCGTTTTGGATGCAACCAAGGCAAGTTTTGAATTCTGCCGTATTGACCAGGAGTATTTCGTGCCCAAATTTAAAGTTGAATCGAAGTCCAACCTCAGCCAAGCCGAGGCATTCGAAAAAATGAAGACTCTGCTTGCGGGCGACCCCGATTTGCGAAAGTTGGATTCAAAAATTGAGATAAAAACCAACGACGCGGGACACACGGCACAGGTGAAGGGTTCAAAGTTCTCGGCAGAGGTCACAGTGGCGGCCACAGGCCCGGGCTCACATGTCACGATTGAAGTCGACCTGCCGCTGATGCTGCTGCCCGCAAAAGGCATGGTACAGGCAACTCTCGAGAAAAAACTCTCGAAGATCTTGGCCTAAACAGGGGTTTTGTGGCGAAGTCGAAGGGTGTGAAAACTCCAAAAAAGAACACGCCTCGCACGAAGAGTGCGAAGGAGTCCGCTCGCGTCGTCGAAGCCGAACTCATTGAACCAAGTTCACCAGAACGCTCGACCGACTATGCCGAACAGGTGCAAAGCCAAAAAGACGTCTGGGAGGCACGAGGCTGGCAGGAACGTGGTCCAGAACAGATTGCCGAAGACGTCAGCGAAGAGTCCGATATCGCATCTGAGCTGCGTTCAAGCATCGCCCCCGAAGAGGAGTTGGCAGATTCTCAGGTTCCTGCCCTCCTCGACGATGCGAGTTTCGAACCTACCGCCGCCAGCGCCAGCGCTGCTAAGAGTTCAAACGCCCTGGCACTGACAGACCCGGTCGCGCTGTACATGGCTGAAGTGCGAAAGTACCCGCTGCTAACGCGTGAGCAGGAACAAGAGCTTGCGATGCGGTATCGGGAAACTGGCGACAAACGGGCCGCCGAAATGCTTGTCACCAGCAACTTACGTTTTGTGGTGAAAGTCGCAGCCGAGTACTCAAAATTTGGCGCACGACTGATCGACTTGGTCCAAGAAGGCAACGTCGGGCTGATGCATGCCGTGCGCGAATTTAATCCCTACAAAGGGGTTCGGCTGATCACCTACGCCGTTTGGTGGATTCGTGGTTACATTCAAGACTATCTCATGCGCCAGTATTCGATGGTCCGTATTGGGACGACACAGTCACAAAGAAAGCTCTTCTACCGGCTACAAAAGGAAAAAGAGCTACTGGAGTCAATGGGCCAAGAACCCAGCGTGCAGCTGCTCTCGACGCGCCTGGGAGTGAGCGAGTCCGATGTCGAGACCATGAGTCAGCGCCTTCAGGGCCGCGATGTATCCCTGCAAACCGCCGTCGACGCCAACGGCAAAACCACGCTGCTCGACTTTGAATCCAGCGACGACATCCCCATCGATGAACAGATGGGACATGCCGATATGCTGTCCCTGCTTCATGAGGGCATCGAAGACTTAAAAGACTCGTTGAACGATCGCGAGCGTGAGTTATTGGAAGATCGCCTGCTCTCAGACGAGCCGCTGACCCTGCAGGAGATTGGCGAGAAATATGGCGTCACACGCGAGGCCGTGCGACAGATGGAAAACCGTTTGATGGCCAAGATCCGAAAGGTCTTGGAAGAGCGCCTCGAAGCCAAGAGGCGCTAGTTCGGCTAAAAAATCAGCTAGCTTCGTTGTTCTGCTCTTTGAAGAACGTGGTCAGCTTCGCACGCAAGCGGCTGATCGCCTGCGCATGCAACTGTGAAATCCGACTTTCTGTCACACGAAGGACTTTGCCGATCTCTTTAAGGTTGAGGTCCTCATAGTAGTAAAGCGAGAGCACGAGACGCTGACGCTCTGGCAGCTCCTCAATTGCGCCTGTTATGACGTCCTTCACCGACTTCAAGTTCAATTGGATGTAAGGGTTTGCAACCTTCACGTCCTCAAGAAGCGACATCAGCGACTTTTTATCGACATTGGAAAACGACGCGATCTCGTCAATGGAAAGCACCGAAACCGGACGCACTTGATTCACGAGCTCAAAGAACTCATCAAGCGTCATGTTCAGTTTTGAAGCGACTTCTTCGTCCGTCGCTTGGCGCCCAAGTTCGGCTTCAAGGTCGGCAACCGTTTTGTCGAGAAGCTTGGCCTTGTCGCGAACAGAGCGAGGAACCCAATCCTGCGCACGAAGCTCGTCGAGGATCGCACCGCGAATACGAAACTCCGCGTAGGTTTTAAATTTGTTGTCACGGGTTGGATCGTACTTTTCGATCGCATCCATCAAGCCGATCACACCGCTAGAAATGAGATCGTCTAACTCGATATTCGAAGGAAGACGAACGGCAATTTTCTGAGCAATGAACTTGATAAGTGGCGTGTACTCACGGATCAACTCTTCGCGCTCTTTCGAGTTCAATCGCGTGGGTTCGTCCTTATACTTCTTGAGCGCTGAACTGTTCATTCATTCCCTCGTTTTACTTCGAGCAATGCTTTAAGGTTACTCGCATCCGTCGATCCTTAGAAGTCCTGAGTATTTCATGCCAGACCAATTCGAGCTTGAGGAAAACCTAGCCTCGCCCTCCGGCCTGCTGTCGACTTCGATCTCAGGCCGCCCCAATCAATTGTTTCCAGAAAAACTGTAAACTTCCTTTACACTCGACTTCGTCCGAGACGTGGTAGTCGGTGCGCTTAACAAATGTGTCGGCCAGGCCAGCGATCGCTTTTGCCGACTCCGCCTGTGGGAAAGTTCGACATACCAACTGCTGAGCACGTGTCGACTGGCGCAAGTGAGAATCGCTTGGAATCGATCCTCGGTAGTTCAAAGTCACAGGTAAAAACCGAGCTGCAACTGACTGCAGACGATCAAAGATCTTTTGGCCGTCTTGTTCGTCGCGCACTTGATTGCACACAACCGAGAACTTCGATTCACGCTGACGCATATTCAATACTTTGATCAATGCATAGGCGTCCGCGAGCGACGAGGGATCTGGGGTCAATACGACTGTGATCTCCTGCGCGGCCGAATTCAAATACAGAACGTTGTCCGCAATCCCAGGTGCGGTATCGATGATCATCACATCGTAAATGGTTCCAAGA
>CAKQVW010000159.1 GCA_934277865.1 uncultured Pseudobdellovibrionaceae bacterium
CTGTGTATCCAGGAACGAACAAAATAAGTGCATCCTTGAGAGTGCGGACACCGCTGTGCTTGATCATGTCTGCCGTGATGACTGTCATCGGAACGGGCGTTTCGGAAAGCGGTTCGGCCTGTTTGGATGCCGACTCGATTTGAATATCAAGCAGGTCCGTTAGACTGACCTGGTCAAGGTTGATACCCTCAGATGCCGACTGTGCCAAAGTCTGGCTGCCTACGCCCAGTGAGACGGGAAATGCGATCAAACTCGCGATAAAACTCTTGCAATGCGCACTTCAGAATTCCTCCGTTAGCGGTCTCAAAAATAGAGTGTTTCCTCTAAGCCCTGGACTCAAACGAAATTTTTAAGTTTTCATAACCGCGTCGAATATCAGCTACGGTCCAAAGGCGAGAGGACAGACTGCATTCACGGTCGAGTTTCGCCGTCTCCACTTCATCATTGCCTAAGGAAATCCGATGAGAAGAGGGGTGTGTACGCGAGGAAAGGTCTGACCATGCAGGTGAAAGGCTCGATTCGAGCGCAGATTGTTAAAACATTGTTGCTGCTTGGTGCGCTGATGGTTGTCCTGATCGGCATCGGCTTCTACGTGATCTTTGATGCAAAAGATCCGCTTTCGGCAAGCATCCAAGAGTACAACGTCAATCGTGAAGCGTTGTTTGAAACTCGCATGATGTTGGAGCAACTGGATTCCAACTATCGCCTACTATTCACCGATAAACACGAAAAGACGAAATCCTACCTTGAGAGCATCGCGACGCTGTCGGATCAGGTGTTTAAAAATCTTGAGGCGATGCACACCCATCAACGCAAGCTTGTTCGTGATGGCGTGGCGGAGCAAATCGGACTTTTGAAAGACCAGCTACGAGAATCCGAGACCCGCGCGCGCGCGCAGGCCGAGTCGTATGCCGCGAGTAGTTCGAAGTTGCCAGGGGAAGTGGTCTCCAGCTTCACCAAGGACTTTGCGGGACATGGTAAGGCCTATGGTGAGATTCGAACTTGGATTCTTGCGCAACATGAGCGTGAACTTGTGCACCGCTTACAGGGCCTCGCGCTACTATTTGTTCCGATCTTGGTGGCACTGTTAGTGATTCCAGCTTCGGTCTTTTGGGCGGCGGCGCGAAGGATCAATCGCGACTTGATTGGGTATATTCGGAGTCTTTATACACTTTCCGAACAAAACGAAGAGAGTTCCGAGCGGCTGAGAACGGCCTCTGAGCTGATGTCGACCGCTTCGAGTCAGCAGTCGGCGGCTCTGCAGCAGACATCCTCTTCGATCACAGAAATTCGTTCGATGCTTACGGAAACAGAGAAGCGTGTTCGTGAAGTCCAAGTTTTGACATCGGAAATGGATGTGGAAGCCAGCAGCGGGCGCGAAATCATGGAAAAGCTTGAGCGTTCGATGCAGACCATCGAGGAAACCAACCGTCAGATCGAGAGTTTCGAAGAGATTCTAAATCAGATCCAAGTGAAGACTCAGGTGATCAACGACATCGTCTTTAAGACGCAGTTGCTGTCCTTCAATGCGTCGATCGAAGCGGCACGAGCAGGACAATACGGCCGTGGGTTCTCGGTTGTCGCAGAGGAAGTCGGCAAGCTAGCCATGATGAGTGGCGATGCAGCTCGTGAGATCGATCAATTGCTTGGTCAAAGTGCTGAACGTGTGTCCCGCATCGTGGGCTCCGTGAATGAAAAAGTACGAGATGGTAAGGGAGTCAGCCAAGATGCACTTTCGAAGTTTAGCGATCTTGCAACTAAGCTTGGTGTCATTGCATCGAAAGTTGACCAGGTCGCGCATGCGACATCTGAGCAGGCGGGTGGTATCGAACAAACGGCAAGGGCTATGGAACAAGTCAACCTGGGGGCGCTAGAGAACAAGCGAGGAGCAGACGAAGTTCATCAGATTGCGGACTTTGTCTTTGAACTGAGTGCGAAGATTCGTGAGGCAGCCACCGGAATTCGACGGTTTGTGCGCGAAGGTCGGCGCGAATCGAGAAGTGTTGGCAGAAGTAGCAATGGCACTGCGGCGTCAGCTGCGGCCGGCCAGGATTTAGCAAATCGAGTAGCCACAATCGATCTCAAGACGGCGAAGGTTTCTGAAAAGCGAAAACGTTCGAAAGTGGAAGTGCCGTCAGATGCCGAAAAGGTCATTGCAGTTGGTGGGCAAAGGCCGACTCGCGCGATCTCGGCGGATGATCCTTCATTTAAAAAGGCCGGGAATTAGATATGCTGAGTGATTCAGATAAGCTCGCGGTATTAAAGCTAGCAGAAGAGCTGACAGGGGCTTCCCCAGGAGGAGACAACCGCTCGGGCTCGATACTGTCGAATGTTGAGCGTCGAATGCGCGACTGCGAATGTGACACGTGGAGCGAGTACTACGAGCGGGTGAAGGTGGACCCTGAGGAGAAAAAGAATCTGATTTCCGCCCTCACGATTCACACGACGGCATGGTTTAGAGAAGGGCCTCACTTTGTCATGTTTCAAGAGATGCTCTTGCAGGCCTTGAAGCGCATCGAAGGATCAGGTCGTCGTGAGGTCTTTCAGGTCTGGTGTGCCGCCTGTTCGACTGGGGAAGAAGTCTATTCGTTTGCCCTTGTTATGGAGGACTTTCGAAAGATCCACTTGAACTTTGACTATCGGATTTACGGGTCAGATGTGGATCCGGTTTCTATTGAAGTCGCAGAGGCGGCGATTTACAATCAACGCACAATCAACTTCAACTTGGACCGTTACAAGAGTCATTTGCTGTACGGTTCGGGAAAAACAGAAGATCTTTTCACGTTTTCCAAAGACATTCGTTCGCGGTGTGAATTTCGAGTTCACGATCTGCGCAGTCCGTTGCGGAATTCGGGTGGACCATTTGATGTCGTGGTTTGTCGGAACGTGCTCATTTACTTTTCGCCAGACGGAGTCAAACGTGTGGTCGAAAACGTTCTGCAAAATTTGAAGCCAGCAGGGCATCTGATGCTTGGGCACAGTGAGTCCGTCCTCGGGTCGGATTTTAGTCTCACCTCACGTGGACACTCCGTGTACATGAAAGCCAAGCCCGTGACGCCTGGGGTGGTGCCTCTCAGTCATTTCGAAAGCTCCGATCAACAGCCTCCGAAGACGGGGATGTTTCGAATTTCGGCCGCCTCGAGCCCGAAGACGGGATCGGTGCGACCGGACTCTTTGAAGCCACGCATTCTGGCGGTCGATGACACCAAGGCCTCGCGCCAGCTTTTGACGAAGGTCTTTCAGGACCTCGGGTTTGAATGCGACGCTGTCGAAACGACGGAGGCCGCGACACAGGCTTTGCGGACGGGAAAATACGATCTTGTCACGCTGGATCTGCAGATGCCAGGCATGGAAGGCGGCGCTTGGCTTCACGGCGAGCGAACGAAGGGTTTGAAGCTGCCTGTGGTGATTGTAAGCGACGTTCGTCGCGAAGATGCGCAAAGTCTTGTAAGCCTCTTGGGACGATCGGCGCAGGAGTACATTGAAAAGTCGGATCTCTTGCATCGAGCAAATGAAATTCGAGACACATTCAAAGAGCTTTTACGAATCAGTCAGGGAGAGAGTGGGCGTTCGGTCGAGAATCTGCGCGGTAAACCGTCGGTGCGGCCGGATCTTGTCGCGATTGGCGCAAGCACGGGTGGACCGCAAACGTTGGCCCGTTTGCTTGCACGCCTGCCTTCGGACTGTCCGCCGGTGCTTGTGACTCAGCATATTTCTGCGAAATTTGCGCTGGCCTTTGCCGAACGGCTTGAAACTGTTTCGGGTTTGCAGCTTGGAAAGATGGAAGATGGCGAGGTGCTGAAACCCGGACATCTCTATGTCGCCTTGGAAGACTATCACATTGGCGTGCAGGAGCCGGTTCGTGGAAAGCTTGTACTGAAGGTGTCAGACGAGGCGCCTCTCAACCGACATCGTCCAAGCGTTGACTATCTCTTTAAGTCGATCTCTCAGACACACGCGACCGCCATGGGTATTCTGCTAACCGGTATGGGGCGCGATGGCGCGATCGGTCTTAAGAGTCTGCACTCGCGTGGCGACTTCTGCATGGCTCAGAGTCAGCAAGACTGCATTGTATATGGAATGCCGCGCGAGGCAGTCAATCTAGGCGCGGCCCATTTTGTTGGAAGCTCGGAAGAGATTCGGACGCTGATGTTGGAAGCTTTCACGCTGGCGTCGAAATCGAAGGCGAGTTAGTTAGCAGCTTTTTGGTAGGCATTTTCGGCCAAGCTTTTTGGCCGCCTGACTGACCGAACCAAGATTCTCCAGATGGCTGAAGCCCTGTTCCTTCATCAGCTTCTGCGCCATGCCTGATCGGCTCCCGCTGCGGCAGTAGAGCTTGTAGGTTTTTGATCGATCAAGTTCACTGACGCGCGCGACGAATCGCGAGTCTGTGACATCAATGTTGATGGCGCCTTCAACCGTCTGCTCGCGAAACTCTTCAGGCGTGCGAACGTCGAGAATCACGACGTTCGCGGACTCAGCTGTGGACTTGGTCTCGGTCTTTTGGTCTGCCGGACTTGCCAACGAAATCCCTGGGATGGCGAGGGAAAGAACAAACAAGGCTAACAGGGCAAGTCGCGACATGGGAGTCTCCTTTTTATTTTCGCACCGGAATTTTCAAGTAGCTTACTCCATTCGTTTCTGCCTTTGGCAAGCATCCGGCCGCGATATTTACCTGGACGCTTGGGAGCAAAAGTCTTGGAGCCGCGAGCGTTTTGTCGCGCGTGGTTCGGAAATGCACAAACTCTGTACGGGCAGTTTCGGCATTGATTTGAATGTTGTTCCGCTTTTCATCGCCGATCGTCGATTCAAATGCCAGGGGGCGACCGTTGGGAAGATAGTCGTGGCCGACGAAGACTCGGGTCTCGTCTGGAAGTTTGTAAAGCTTTTGAACGGACGTATAGAGGTCATCGGCACTTCCTGCTGGGAAGTCGCAGCGTCCCGTGCCGTAGTCCGGCATGAAGAGCGCATCACCAGTGAAGACGGCGTCGCCAATGACATAGCTGGCGCAAGCAGGAGTGTGGCCTGGCGTGTAGATGGTGTCGATCGTCAGGCTGCCGGCCTCTAGGGGACGACCTTCTTCGATGAGCACGTCAAACTGGCTGCCGTCGGTCTTAAATTCGGGATCGAGGTTGAAGACACTTTTGAACACGTTTTGCACATCAGTGATCTTTGCTCCAATTCCAACCTTCGCCTTTGGCAGCTTTTGCTTCAACACTTGCGAGCCAGAAACGTGGTCCGCATGAGCGTGAGTCTCGAGGATGTAGTGCACCTTGAGGTCATGAAGCTCGACAAAACCTAAAACGGCTTCGGCGGATGTGGTAGACAGCTTGGAGGCTGCGGGATCGTAGTCCCAAACCGGATCGATGATGATGGCGTCTTTCGTGTTCTCGTCGTAGACGACGTAGGTCAGAGTCCAAGTTGCTTTATCAAAGAATTCTTTAACAATGGGTTTCGTAGTGTTTTTCATAATGCGCCCCTTTCGTAGAGTTTCAATATAAAGCGATTTGTGATTAGGATAGATGTGCCAGCACATAATATGGACGGGGCGTTTTGACCCAAACCGGGAAGGTCGCTAGCTGATGGGGACAATTGGAAAGGAACTTTGGTCGGAGCTGCCAAGCGAAGTTCGATGGAATTTCGAGTCTCAGTCGCAAGCACTCAGCTTCAAGCGAGGCGATGTGATCTACCGGCAGGGCGACACGCCAAAAGGCATGTACTTCGTCAAGAAGGGGCTGGTGGGATTGGTGATTGTGGCCGCTCAATCAGGCAAAGAGCACCTCTTGCGTTTTTTTCGCCAGGGCCAGTTTTTTGGACATCGCGCGCTGTTTTCCGAAGAAGGCTACCACGGCAGCACGATCGCTCTTGAATCGACGGAGATTCGTTTTGTGCCGCGCGAGGTGATTTTAAGCGCCATCGCCAAACACCCGGAGCTTTTGAAAGAGGTTGTACAAGTCTTGTCCAAAGAGCTTCGGCGCAGCGAGACTCATCAGGTCATGATCCTTGAAAACCAGATTCTTGGTCGAATTGCTCAGAGCCTGGTTTATCTCAAAGACATTCATCCCGAGCACAATTGGACAAGGCAGGAAATCGCCAACTTTTGCGCAAGCACTGTGTCCACCGTGATCAAAGGTATGGCGAGACTCGAAGATCTCGGCCTGATTGAGCAAGAAGGGCGCGCTGTTCGATTGGTGGACCGCGAGGGGCTCCTGGCCTTGGTCGAGAACGACGCCACCTAGTTTGGCGCGCATCGTCTCGAATTGAGTGGCATCAAAAAGTCTCCAAATCATGTTCCAGAACATACTCCTCGAGTCCTCGACTGTGGAATCTTAAGACTATGGAACGAGCACTTAAATCGATCTCTTACTTAACATGCGAGCAGGTGTACCAGATTTGGTCCTCCGAGCCTCATTTGATTTCGGTATTGGATGTACGGCCTAGAGAAATGTATCTGGCCGCGCATATCCCAGGCGCGATCTCGGTGCGTCCTGAGGAATTGGCGTTGGAGCTGGATCATCTCGGTGAGAAGCTCGCGGTGATCGTGGCGGAAGAGATGACGGGACAATCAAGCCCTGCTGGGTTTGCGGCTCTGGAGTCGATTGTCGCTGGGCGCGAGAATGTGGTGATGATGAGTCGCTGCCATCAGTGGCTGGACCTGAATCACCCGGTGGCTGGAGACGGTTTGAAGACGACGGTTTT
>CAKQVW010000160.1 GCA_934277865.1 uncultured Pseudobdellovibrionaceae bacterium
ATGCCCGATTCAACCCCATTCGTCGCAAAGTCGAGATTGAGGCCAAGGTCCACGTACATCTGGTACAGCTGCAGCCCGTCAATCTGAGAGCGCCCGCGCGCTGCTGGATCGAGAACGCCAGGGATCCAGTCGCCACGAGACTTGATGGCCTGAGCGTGCACGACCGGCTCAGCCTCGCCTCGATAATGCTCACCGATGCGATAGACGATGTCGTTCTCTCGGTCCCAAGCGTACCAGCCGACCGCTGTGCGTTTCCAACCAACGTCCATTCCAAAGAACCTTGGCCAGTGGTCTGGCACCGGGAAGTCTTGAATTGAGAGGTCGGACTCCGGGAACGGATAGATCGCGCCACTTCCAAGCTGCGGAATACCTTTTGAGCGTGCATCGCGCTGATAAGGCGGGATCTCTTTCCAAAGCTCCTCTTTTTCGGCCGCGGACAAGTGCGGCGCATGGTCCCAAGTCGCCATTAGGACGAACTTAGAACCGTCGTCTTTTTCCTCGATTAAACCGCCCTCAAGGAAGTGCATGACGGTCTCAGAGAGGCCCTCAAGGGGCGTAAACGTACACATGACGATCCCTTTGTTCGTCATGGTCCTAAGAAGACACTCAGAATAGATGTCGAGCGGTGGCTCCTCGTCGAGCCAGATCACGTCGATCTCTGTCCCCTGAAATGAGATCCGCTTTTGATCGTAGGATTTTAGGTTGAGCGTAGAAACACCGTCTGGGTTCCCAAACTCGTCGTAGTGTTGCACCTGGACTGTGTCGACTGCTTCCGGAACGCCCGCTTTTGGCGTGGTTTTGATGATGTCTTTTTTGGGAATCAGTCCGGTTCCCATGCTGTGAAACGGGCCTAAGAGCTTTTTTTGAACGATTTCGCGCACGGTTTTTCCGGTATCACCCGCGGCCCACGCCACAATCGGTCGGTCGAATCGTCGGCCGTTCCACCAGGGCGGATAGCGGCCGGTTAGATGAAGCGTCATCTCGTAGCCGCCAACGCCCTCTGTTTTTCCTACCCGATTGGCGGCCATCATGAGGCGCTGGCGATATCTGGATCCTGCCTCAAAATACGCCGTATGCTTAACGTAGAGCTCGCGTCGAAGCGGTCCTTCGTCCGGGTAATAGTAGAAGAGTTTTTCTTCGGTTCTCCTACGAACCTTTTCCACCAGCAGTTCGGCGTATTGGATCTTCTCTTGGCGACTCGTCACTTTTTCACCTCGAGGAGTTTTGTCTCGAGCTGTTTAATCTTTTGATCGAGTTCAGCGTCTGTGAGTGACGCGAGTTCGTTTTCGGTTGGTTTTGAGGCCTCTTTGTCGCCGACGCGCCAAGCAAATCGGTTTTGCATATTCATGCGCCAAACGGCGGCGTTGAGGGATTTGGAAACGGAGCGAGATGTGGTTTCTTCTCGAGTGCGAGTCGTTTCGGATTCGGACTGGTTTAGGATGTATTTGATGCCGACTCGTTCCCAGACGAGAAGTGACCGGGCCTCCCCCACATCTCTGGCGTGCAGAAACTCTTCGTGCGCTTTGAGCCAATCGTACAAAACGCGCCGTGAAACACCGACACGGCCGGCGAAAGCCTCGAAACTGAGCCCTTTTGCCATGTGTTTGATGAGAAGATCGCAGTATTCGCTCTTGTAGGACGTAGGCCTTGCCATCCTTATTCGTCGGAGGTGCCTGGCTTTAATTTATCTAAAGTGAAACTAAAGTTTTACGCGCGACTTTATATCGTTCTAAAGTTTTCTCATGGCCAAGCAAAAGACGATCGACGACATCCTTGAAAGCTTCGACGAAAACTCAACGCCTCCAACTCGAGAAGTTGGCCCGATCACGATCTGGGTTCCGAAGGACGTGAAGGAAAAATACGAGAAGCTTCAGCGCCGATCAAAGCGCGCATTTAGTCGCACGCTTCGTGAGATCGTTGAGGTTTCAATCGTGCGAAAATTTGGTTGCGACGAAGGGCCGACTGCGTCCTAATTGAAGTCTGATTGTTCCAACAAAACTCAGGGAGAGAAAAATGGCAAAACCAGTTAAAAAAACAGTGAAGAAAAAGTCGGCAAAGAAAACTTCAAAGAAGAAGTAAGCTGAAGTCCACTTCAGATTCGGTGAAGCCCGGCACTTCGGTTCCGGGCTTTTGTTTTTTGCGGCGGATCTGGCCAGCATCTTTTTCGCAATCACGGCAGTGAGTGATTCTTTCTTCTTTCGGGCCGCCAGCATTTTTCCGAATCCTAGCGCGGAATTCTCCGACTGGTTTGATGAGAAAGCATCGAGTGCACTTTTTCATTTCTAAAATCCCGATTTTTGGAAGTGTGGCTTTCTAAGTGCCTGATTCTTCTGGCCCGGGTTTATAGTTCGGGGTGGACTGTAAACCATTACTTTGTCGCCAAGTTGGGCAGTAGTACCAGCGGACTTTCATCACCCACCCATTCCCTCAAGCGCCTCGTCGATCTTCGCGAGGGCCTCTGTCGAACGAGACAAACACACTGCATACACTATGGAATTGGACGCATCTCTGTCTCTGCACCACGCTTGTATGTCTTCTAGGTTTTCAATTGCCTCAATCAGCGCAGCGTGCAGCGGGGCGAGGCGACGGTTTTCAAATTGTCTGCCCTCAACATAGTCGTTTTTCATTCCGGCAAACTCATCAAACGCCAGCGCCTTTTCCAGTGGGGTTTTGCGGGCCATTAAAATTTTCCTAGGTAAAGAAACAATCGAAATTGCTTCGCTGAAATGTAGCATCTATTTAGCTCTGTTTTTCCGTCCCAATTGCCCTTGGTAATTATTGAAAACGACGGGGTTGCAAACGCCTTGTCATAGTGTTCCAGCTTTTCGACAAGCCATATTTTGCCGTTTGATTTTTCATAGTAAACGCCTTCTTTTTTCACGTCCCCTCCCCTTTCTCGATGGCTTCGAGTCCACAGTCGCAATCGTTTGAGTATTGGAAAACCCCAGTACGATTGATGCAATCGACTCGGTGCTGTGTGTATCGTTTCAGATTCTTAATCACCTTCGCTTGTCGGGCGATGGTGGCATCCTTCTCGGCAATCTCATTCTTTAAGTCGTCCTGAACATTAAAGGCGCCTTGCTCGATGGCTTCGAGTTCTTTGTCTAAGTCTGATTCAGTATTCATGGCCAGCAAAGGAAAGCCAGCATACTTCTCATGTAGTATCGTCCCACGTTGCAGCTTCAGCTTCTCAATCACGCGAGCTTGCCGGGCGATGGTTTCTTGCATCTCCGATAATTGTCCGACAAACACAGCCCCAATCTCAATTTCTTTTGCGACAAGCCATGAGCGCTCGTTGGAGTCTCGGTTTGCCAACTCCGCCTTCAGCTTATCGTTGGCTTGTTCAAGCGTCTTGATGTAGTGCTCGATTGATTCGCCAGTGTCCATCTCACCTGGCATCACAAACTTAGTGGCTCTTTTCCACAGCTCATCGCGTTCAGCCATGATGCGGTCGTGGTCCTCGATTGCTATGACTTCGACGTACCTTGGTTTCGCAACCTCTGCCGGGAACTCTCGATTGGCTTCATTATCTTCAATCCACCACCGCTTCACTTCGCTTGCGTCGCTCATGGCTTGGCCTTTCGCTTGCGTTTCGAGCTGCGCTTCTCTTTGTCAAGTTCACGAAACTTTCGAAGACCGTTCTCGACGAATGCTGCAATCACAAGCGGACCACTTGTCGATGCTATCAACATTGAAATATCTAGAATCTGCGCCGGTGATAAGTCGCATCGCAGTGCTACTGACATCAAGGCTTCCTCGTGTGCTTTTCTCATTTCTTCCCCTTCCATTTCTCTAGGTACGCGCGGGCGGTAGCTTGCTCGCTGTGACTAAATGTAGGTTCCATGGTCCTGCTGTGAACAGACCAACAAGGCCCTCCATCTGCTAACCAGCGCACAATTTCCTCAGCTTCTTTAAGCCGTACCTCTAGCTCTTTGATTCTTGTTTCAGGGTTTTGGATGGCCACTTTGTATGTCTCTCCAAAACACGCTGCGTATTTTCCAGACCATCCACACATCGCACATCTTGCATCACCATCTGGACGACGCTCTACTGACAGTGTAGACGAGTCACAGCTAGGACATCTCGGCTCACTCATGGTTCACCTCCATCTCGTTATCGTTTTCGTATTCAGCAAGTTGAGATCGAAGCCTGCGGATCTCGGAATAGAGAGAACTGTTTAGATTTTCAGTGGCCTCCACTTTGTCGATGAGCGCGAGCACCGTCTCGGGATTGGTGGCTTTTTCGTAATCGTAATGAATGCGCCACTCGCTACCAGTGCCAGTCGGTTTCGACTCAATCACTTTCTCCGCCAGCTCGCGGAGCTTCTTAAGGTCGGTCACTTCTCCACCTCTCTAACGCCGACGAGCTTGGCTTCCATCGTGTCGTCGTACTTGTTTTGATCTAGCCCCCAAATGCGGCTTCCCTCTCTTGCAGCATACAGACTCGGGCACTTCTCGATTTGCTTTGCCGCCCATGCGAGCGCGTCGAGCCAGATTTCTTGCTGATGCGGAGATAGGCGTTTTCCGTAAACCATCCGATTGAACGCTTCGTTCTCCGCTTCCGCAGCGGTCCAAGGCGTGTGCTTGCTCACTTCTTCTTCGCTTTCTTGCGCGGCTTCACGCGGATGCAACGCATCTCTCGTTTGAACTCTCCGAGGCGTCGGATCGATGCGATGAACACTTCGGTTTTCTGATTGCCTTGCGACGAGAGCGCATCTTCGAGCGAATCGAATTGCTCGAAGTATTGGTAGTCATCATCGCCAGTCCAAACCAGATACAGCTTCTTAGGTTTTTCAGATTGATCGGTCATATTTCTCCAATGAGCTCTCCGTAATCCGCAATCGCCCACATTTTGGCATGAGAGCCTTTCTGTCCGCTTCATGAATAAACTCACAAAGGTAATATCCGCGCTTTGACGGCCCGCTACTTATGATTACCTCACAAGGCCGAGCTGCCTCAGGATGCGATAATCCATAAAATCCGTTCCTGGCTTTCTTGGGCTGCCAAACGCAAATGTCGCCTATTTCGAATTTCCTCATCACTCACCTCTCTAGTTCTGGCGATGCCGGTTTCCCGGCCGTGTTAGACCCTGACTTCGGATTGTTGGGCGCTCTCGCGCGAGCAGCGATCGCCATAAGTCTCAATCAAATTTAAAAATCTTTGCGCGAACCGCGCAGTCTTTTGCTTCTAGGAGTTTTCGCAGAGCCGTTGTTCGCTCCGGGTTTCTCGGAAGCTTTTCCATAATCAGAGCCGCGAGCTCCGAGAACGGCTTGCTGATCTCTTGCATGTGCGGTGGCAAATGCTCGTAAGTGAAAAACTGCGTGAGTGCTTCTTTTGAAGTTGGCTCAGATGGATTGCTCATTTGGTTCCCCTTTGTTTGGCGTGAGTGCCTTGATGACTTTGTCGATATTGATGAATCGCGGACCATGTACTGGGGTTCGCACCCATCGCTTATAGACGATGTGCTCAAAGAGCATTCTTTCGCGCTTAACATCGGCCAGGCAGTAACTTGTGACCTTGCCGATCTTTCCTTCTTGCCACCAGATCGGCGCCATCTCGCCGTGGCCGGTCTTCATGAATGACTTGCCGAATGTGCCCTCGAGGTGATTGTCGAGTTTTAGGCCGGAGGGAAGTTGCATTCCTGGTTCCCAGCCGACGGATCTTCGCGACTCATCAAGCATGTCGAACTGCGGATTCTCACCAACCGGAAATCCAAGTTCAGTCAGAAGCTTGTTGTCGAAGCCGAGTTGATTGAAGGCAACGACGAGATCGGCTCGATTCAGCCGCTCTGCCAATTCCGCCAGGTCGTCTCGGAAATAAACCGAGTAGTCATCGGTTTGATAGTCATAGAGACATCCGACACTGAAACCCATTTTATCAAAAGTGCTCCACGTGACGTCCTTACCATCGATCGCCCGTTCAATTTCGCAGTCGTAAACGACGATATTTGCGCCCTTAAGATTCACTGCTGCCCCCTAGTGTTGGATTCGAATCTGTTTTTAAAAACTTTCGGTGTAGCTTGATCTCGCCTCGACGAAGCCTCTCGCGATAGCCCCGCACGACTTCCGCGTTGCACGCCTTGCATCGCGCCTGGTGGCCATCGATCTTTCGATAGAACTCGTCGAGCGGCTTAAACTGAAAGCAGTTGGAGCACTTTTTCACGCCCCCGCCTTTCCGCCGGTCAGCGCCCGAAGTGCTTCGCGAGCTTCGGCCGGCAAACTCGAGGCCCGAGTGACCGGCTGGGATGTGCCTGGTTCTTCAGAAAACGCGCCGCCCTCTTGCGATCCTGGGGTGGGGAATGGTTCTGGTGCGGACGGGGTGGGTTTCGCCGAGTTTCGGGCGATTCGGAGCGTGTTTGAAAATCGACGGCGAGCAAAGTCGTCATCCTTCGCTTGGCGGATGACCGAGACGATGCCGGTCTTCGCAATCCAAGCCCAGTCTTCGCCGAAGTGTTGGGAAATCGATTCGTCACCTGGCGGGTGATTTTTCACCGCGACGAAAAGCCGCGCGACGAGATCATCAAAGAAGCCTTGAGTCGGTTCGGTTTCCCCAGCTCCCCCTTCCTTGTCTCTATCCTTGTTCTTGTCTTTGTCTTTATCCTTAGCCCCTTGCAAGGGGCTTATAAGGGGCTTAACCCCTTCTCTTTCAAAACGGGAAAGCACAGACTTGTGCACACGGATCTGTGGATTT
>CAKQVW010000161.1 GCA_934277865.1 uncultured Pseudobdellovibrionaceae bacterium
TGTTTCCAAGATTTTGGAGATCTCGTTGTGGCATTTCAGCAGGGCTTCTGTGATGGCCATCGTGGCCTGGCGAGAAACTGGAGCCACTCGAAACAAGATGGCATTGGGATTTCCACGCTTGGTGATCGGAAGCCCCGTTGGGGTCTGAAATCGGTGTAACGCCTGTTCTGTCCAATAGCGTGTCAGGCGAGCGAGTTCTTCACGACTCCCACCCTGGACATTCACGATTGAGGGATTCACTTCATATTTCCCCTCAACCAGCCGAAGGCGCTGTACACTTTCGAGAATTGGCAGCATGCGGTCGACAACTTCTACGGAGAGCCCTGTTGCTTCAGCGACGAAAGCGGAGTCGTGCTTCGCAAGCTTCCGATACGAGGCCAATTGCACAGCAGCTTCAAGGCTCGCGGCGTAGGGAAAAGAAAAGTACACCGAGCGCTGCGATTCTCCCTGGGCCGCAAAGGCGTTGATCGAAGGCAAGTTTGCCAGCGAAACGATGCCAGATATCCAAGAAAAGAATCCTTGCGAAGTGAACACATAGAGCGCATGGCAAACTTCTGGAAATGTCATTTCGGTTCGCCCATACATCCAACGATCAATACGGTCGACATCCACACGATCGGAAGGCACGGAAAGTCGATCTGCAAGCTCTCGATGCGAAAGTGGGCCGACGATTTGCAGGAAAAACTCGCGGGCAAAGTGAACGCCAGGCTCATCCAACGCAGTCAGCAAGCAGCCATAGGTTCGAAAAAACAACGCACGCAAGTCGACCTCCGACTCGGCACAGATCCTCTCAAAGGACGACCAACGCAATCGAACGCTGCCGCGTTCCCAGCGTCCATACTGATCAAAGGAAAATCCCAGTGCTGCGCTCATCTCACGCGTCGAACGTTTGGCTCGAATGGCGCGCAGGACTTCCGCTTGCAGCACGTCATACGGCAGAGCCACGGCATTGACGAGGGGGCGATCTACTGATGTGTTGATCTCCATGTCGCCATCGGTACCGAGGACGCTTGCCGTAGGCAATCGATGAGTCTATGAGTCATCTCGTCACCTGGGAGGATCGATGTTCCCCGCACCCGACTACGCCAGACTAAGTCGCGAGATTATCGTGGAGCTTCGCCTACATGGCGAAGCTCACGAGACCACCAGTCAGCGAGATTTCAGTTCAAAGCTCGGTTACACATTTAATCAAGCCGGCAAGTGGGAATCTGGAACAACACAGTTCTACTGGCAAGACTTCACCAAGATTTGCGACGCTCTCAGCATTCCATGGCGCCGATTCACCGAAGACGTTTTGCTCTTTCGCTCGACGAACACAGACGAACCTCTGCACATCTTTCGAATTCTCTCGCAGTTTCTGGGTCCCGTCGAAACGGAAAAGCTCGCAAGCGTCCTTCAGCGCAGTCGATCAAGCATCCAGCGCCTGAACCACACTCAAGCCAAACTTGATTTTGTCGATTTTCTTCGACTCATGGATGTCCGGCCCTACGTTTTACAAAGTTGGCTTGCGCGTTTTTTTGATATCAGCAAATTTCACTCGTTCGCGGAAAAGTTTCGCGCCGAGCAGCAAATGTTCAAAGGCATTCTCTCAGTCCCCTGGGCGTCCTCCGTCAACGCGGCACTTGGGCTTCAAACCTACCAAGACCTTCCGATGCATTCTGATGACTGGCTCGCCGAACGAACCGGCCTCCGGGCATGCGAAGTGCGCACGGCCTTGGACAAGCTCGTGGAGGCCAATGTCGTGCATTTCAATGGCACGAAATACATCGGGCTCTTTCAAGAAATCACAATGCTTAAGTCGCCAGAATTCCGCCGCGTGACGCAGTACTTGAACGAGGCCATTGCGAAAAGCTTCAAGGCCGATCATCGAACCCGGCCCGACTTTAATCGCCCCTCCCTGTCTTCCACCCGGATCTATCCAGTCTCCGCAGAAGCCAGTCGCGAGATTGCAGATGCTTTTGTGGAATTTCACCACCGCATCGCACACATCATCAAAAGTAACTCCGGCGCCAAGGACCACGTGCGGGCCATCGTCTTTCACTGCCTGGACATGTCTCTTCTTGGTGAAAAGGCGGCAAATTCTGAAACATCTGACACGCGCAGCGCATTATCTCCCTGAGGCAACCGCAGATCGTTGCGAATCCGGGCAAGAAACTTTAGGTTCGAGCCCCTATGATTCTATCGGACAAAACCCTGAACAGCATGATCAAAACTGGTGATCTGGTGGTCGAGCCACTGACGCCAGAAAGCATTCAACCCGCTTCCGTTGACTGCCGTCTCGGCACCCACTTTCTCGTCGTCGAAGACTTTAATATGGCGTCGATCGACATGGACTCCGAAGTGCAATATCGCGAGTTCGAAGGCGACACCATCACGATTCCTCCGCACACATTCTTGCTTGCGACCACCATGGAATGGGTGAAGCTCCCCAATGATCTCACGGCATTTGTCGAAGGCCGTAGCTCGATTGGACGCCTCGGTCTGTTTATTCAAAATGCGGGCTGGGTCGACCCAGGCTTTGAAGGCAACATCACGCTAGAACTCTACAACGCCAACTCGCTGCCGATCACTCTGAAAGCCGGCCGCCGCATTTGCCAATTGGTCTTCTGTAAAATGGATCAAGAAGCGCTCAATCCCTACCGAGGGAAATACCAAGGTCAGAGAAACTCAGTTGGCAGCCGCGTCTTCAAAGACTCTGAATCCCGCAAATGACCCAAGGTACCTCCTTGTTTTCTGATTTGCACTGCGTCATCTACGCTGTCTTTCCTGATAAAAAGACGGCGGAAACGATTGCAGTGGAACTCGTCGAAGAAGGCCTCGCCGCGTGCGCCAATGTCTTTCAAGAGCACACAGCGATCTATATGTGGGCCGGGAAGCGCGAAAGATCGGCGGAAGTTGCAGTACTTTTCAAAACAACTCATGAAGCTGTCCCGCGGCTGATGCAAGAAATCAAATCGCGACACCCATACGAAACGCCCGCGATTTTGTCTTGGCCCATAGCCCACTGCGATCCGGGCTACGCGCAATGGATCTCCGACACTGTGAAACTCAAATGATGTGCACCAAGCGCTCGCGCTAAACAAGCCAGCGCGCCGCCAACACCATGGCCACGGTGAGTGCAGTCAAAATCACAAATATCTTAAAAGCCTCCAGATCTAGGGAGTGCCCGCTGTTTCGACGAGCACCACGAACGTCCACTTGCGACGCACGCCGTTTGGCCACGAGGGCTCGCCATAGCGAAGACCGAGCCGAAGTTGCTTTCATTATCTTTTCCCGATCTGGGCTCATTTCGCTACTTCCTCGTCGGGCTTTCGCCACGTTTACTTCGGTCTGGCTACAAGGTCATTTTTCACAGGCCTTGCACCGCAGGCCCTGCACCGGATATGCCATTGGACGAGAAAATATTTGGAGCCAAAACGCCCTTGATCCCTGAAGGAGTCCACCCATGTCGACAAAAACTGAACTCGCAAAATCCGTCTTCCAACTGGCGCATCGTACCGGCACCTTCAAACTCCGCAGTGGCCAAACCTCCAATGAGTATTTCGACAAGTATCAATTCGAAAGCCGGCCCGAAGTCCTTCGCCAAATTGCCAAGCAACTTGTTCCGATGCTACCGAAGGACACTGAGCTTCTTGGCGCGCTTGAAATGGGTGGAATTCCCATCGCAACAGCCATCGCACTTGAAACCGGCCACGAGGTTGTCTTCGTTCGCAAACAACCGAAAGACTACGGCACTTGTCGGTTTGCCGAAGGGCCCGACATCAAGGGCAAAAAAATCACGCTCATTGAAGACGTGATAACGACAGGTGGTCAGGTCGTGATCAGCGCAGGAGACCTGCGCAATGACGGCGCGATCATCACCGACGTGGTGGCGGTCATCGATCGCAGCGAGGGAAAAACCGATAAAATTAGCGCAGCAGGACTGAAGCTCCATGCGCTCTTCACGATGGCTGAACTCAAAGCATCCAACCAGAACTAAACGACCACCGACCAACAACTATGCGGCTACTTGCGTTTCAGCTTCCAATGCTTGATCGCAAGTTCCGTAATCGCTTCGGCCATTTTCTCGTTCCCGTAGCTCCCTTGGTGATCTCCCGCGTAGTGCACAGGATCTGCGTACACTTCTCGATCGCCATCGGAGGCAAAGATATCCAGCAAGGAAAAGGTCGGGTACCCCTTCAGGGCCTCAACGACTTCGTTCGCAAATTTTCGGTAGCGTTCTCCCGTTTCCGGGTCCGAGTACGCCAACTCCTGTCCCACCAAGGGCTTACCGGTAAAGGCGCCAGGCTGGATCACATGCAAAGATTTTTTGCCAAGAGCACTTGAAGTGGCATGGATCATCTTTGAATATTTCGAATACCGCAAAACGGCGTCATGAAAATCCGACTTCGGAGCTCGATCATCCCCGTTGATGTTGGCATAAACCGTGTTCATTTTAAAAAGCTCGCTCGTGGCGCGATACTTTTCCAATGCCTTGTTGAGAGTCGTCCCAACAAGAAAATGCAGAGCTTGAGTCGCGACACTCTCGCGAAAAACCGGTCGAAACCGCAGAGAAGACAAATAACGATAAAGTCGGTACATCCCAGACGCAAACAACGACCCTTGAGTGAAAACGCTCAGTGACATGAAATGCGAGAAAGGAGTCAAAAGACCTGCGTAGTGATGGGTCACTACGTAGAACTCATTGTACCCATCGATCGCCACGACGGCATCAAACTGCGTGATAAACCGATTGAACACGATTTCTTGGTTAGGAAGGCGCCAACCACCAACTGCGGCGCTGTAAACCTCTATGGTCTCGCCACCAGGGCCCAGCGCTCGCTTCGTCAGCGCTTGCCCCAGATGCGAACTAGCCGAATAACTGGCCAACAAGTCCGCCACGGATGCGCCAAGCACGAGAATCCGAAACTTTCCAGCTTCGGGTTTTAGAGGAAACTCATCGCTTCGAAACCCCAGCTGATTAACTCGAGGAAGCGCACACGGCCCATCTCGGCGAAATAGCATGTCGTAGGCAGGATGCGGCAAATACCAATCGTCCTTCGAGCAGCCATTCTCTTCCAGCAGAAGAGCTTCCGCATTCTCAAACTTGTTGAGATCTTTCCGAAACATTTCGGTCGCCGGCACTCCCTCCCGACCAGCTCGGAAAACCAACCTTGATCCAATCTCCAGAAGGACCAAGCTGAGCGCGGTGGAAATCAGAAGGACAAGGACCTTTTTCGTCACGCCACCTACTTCTCACCGACGACGTAGGCGACCCAGGCTTCACATTCTTCGCCCTGTTCCACGCGGCTAAAGATTCCATCACCTTCGCCGTTGCGAGTAGTCCCTTCCCAATAAACATGGGTTTTGCGGAACCCCGTTTCCATCATCATCTCACGAAGCTCAGGAATCGACCACATGCGCCAGTCATAGGTGAAGGCGTTGTTGTGACGAACCATTCTTCCTGATGCGTCTTTCACTTTGAAGTGAATATGAAACAGCGCCTCGCTAGAAACGGGATCGTACGAAACCTGTTCCCAGATATAAGTGAATCCCTTGTGCGGAGTCTCTTCGCGGCTTTCTTTTTCACACGCCGGACCACCAAAACAATCGATGATAAAAAGACCACCAACATTCAGCGTGGCGTGAGCGTTGTGAAAGTAGGACTTCATCAAACTTCGCTCTTTGAAAACATAGTGAGAGAAGTTCATCGCCGAGACGATGTCGGCCTTAGGAAGACCGGGATTCAACACGTTGTCTTGCTGAACCTGCACACGATCGCGCACGGACTTAGGAAGCACCGCCAAATTATGCGTGAGACCATACAGAATCGGCTCGTTGTCGATATCCACACCATAGGCGCGATACTTCGGCGAAAGCTTTGCCCACTCACACGAGATCGCAAACGTTCCGCAGAAGTCCTCGCGAAGACTCACGGGCTCTCGGTTGGTGATCTCCCGATAGGTGTCCCGCAAAAAGCGGACATCAACTTCCGGCGACTGCACAGCGCGCCGGTAATAATCGTACCGGTCAAATTTCGCTTCTGCGTTTTCTGCCAATTTTCCGGATTTTTTTTTACTCACGTTCAGACGCCCTCAAGGTTCTTTGCTTACGGAACTTCCATCAAAATTTCGCGCGCTTCGTGCATGATGTCCTCAAGATGCGGAACCGACGCTTCTTCCAAATTTGGATGCAGCCCGATACCAGGCAAATTTTTGCCTGCCAGAACACGTGGGCGAGCCATCAGTTCATAGAACAACTCTTGCGTTACGCGGTAGCTCAAGTGTTCACCAAAGTTTGTGACCTCGGTGTCTTCGTTCACAAACAAGACTCGACCCGTCTTACGAACCGAGTCGCGAATCATGCCCCAGTCGTAAGGATAGAGCGAACGCAAGTCGATGACCTCGACCGACTTTCCTTCTTGCGCCAGCTCTGACGCCGCTTTCGCACAAAGTGGCAGCGTGCGGCCGTAGCTCACGATCGTGAGGTCCGTGCCCTCACGAACAAGCTTCCCTTTTCCAATTGGTATCTCAAACTCTTCCAACTTCGGCCAACGCGCTTTCCACTTCGAGCGATCGCCGATTGGCGCATCGATCATGCTCTTCAGCTCTTTTTCATCGCCGGGCTCACCAGGAATCAATTCTTCACCGCGAACACGCATCAGCGC
>CAKQVW010000162.1 GCA_934277865.1 uncultured Pseudobdellovibrionaceae bacterium
GCCTTGAGTCATGTACAAAACAACACCAAACAGCGCACATGCCTCAATGAGCGCGAGCGCGACGATGTGTTTTTTTAATCCAGCCGAACCTTCGCTGCGTGACGTGTGGCCAACGGCCAGCCCCGCAAGGGCCATCCCTAAGCCCGCATAAAACAGCGCCGGAGCCGAGCCCGGCTCGGTGCCTGCACCCTCTGACCCGCCCGTCGCCGGCAGCAGAAAGGTAATTCCGAGAAACATAGCCGTGCTCATGAGCATTGCCATATTGATGATAAGTGCCACTGTAGCCGGTTGATTTTTCTTAAGTTCCTGGTTCACTTCGACCTCGCCCTGAAGAGATTCCAGCCATCAGGATGACCCAACCCCGCCGCAGTTGTACACCTGACCATTGCCGACTATATGCGATGCATAAACCTGGAGGTTTCACGTGCAGTTTTCCGCACCCAAATTCCCATCAGCTCGAAGAATTCGTTCGCTGATGGTCGCCGCCTTCGCTCTGCTCCTGGTCGCGGTCACCGCTCACGCGTTTGTTGGCGATCCGGAGAACATGAGCAACGGCGAAGCCAACGCCAGAAACTCACTCACCGAACCCTCGTTGGTTTACAACAAACCACTGGCCATCGAATCGATCTCCGACGCTCACGTCTGCGGAAAAACTCCCGAAGGTCAGAGCGTGTGCATCGGCACGGTGCCCACGTCGTCATTCCGCGGGGACACCGTCTCCAAACTGCAATCCTTCATCGCAGGCGGCAGCCACTTTTGCGGACGTGATGAGCGCGGCATTCGCTGCTGGCAGTCGGAAGGCAAATTCGAAAAGCCCCTCAAAGACATCCTCAGCGAAGGCGACGCCGAGAAAGCGCGCTTTGGCCACGACCGCGTCTGTGTTCCTCAAAAAGATCGCACCCTCCGCTGTTACCAGCCGGAAACTGGTCGCTGGCTGCCAATGCCAAACGGAAGCAATAGCTATCGCCTGGTACGTCCACCCATGGAAACCTACGGTCCATTTGCCGATCTCAGAGATTTCCGGGTCATGCAAAACGAGATCTGCCTGATTGACGGCGAATCCGTGTCTTGCATGCCATTCGTCAACCGCGACGAACCAAATTCGGAATACAAACCTCGCGAACTCCTGCCGACTGGCCCATTCAAAGGCGCACGCTCGTTGATTGGCTCTTGGAACTCGTTTTGTGTGCTCTCGGATGCCGGCCTTCACTGTGTCTACGGTCGTGACGCTCAAGAGAAAAAGACCTACGACATCGGCGGTGAATGGACGACCGCAACTAACTTGCAAGCGTTTGGTTACGACGGCTACTGCGCGCGTGCGAAGTCCGGTGCACCGCTTTGCATCCGTGTGGATTCAAGCTCACAACAGATTATCGACGCCGTTCCAGCCGAGTACAAAAAGCCCGGCATCGAAGTTGTCAAATTTGACATGGACAGCGATCGCATGTGCGCGATCACCAAGGACACGGCCTCCGGCAAGACAAGCTTTTCATGTCTGATCTACTCGTCGATCACCGAGATCCCCTCGATGAACCACCTCGTCGACTTCAAAGTTAGCAACGACTCGGTTTGTGGGATCGACAAGCAGGGCTGGGTGTCGTGTTTTTCCGGAACGTACCATCGTCCGTCTCCCCTACCGGAAGATGGATCGGACGTTCAGGTTGCTGGCTACTGCCGCTGGAACAACTCTCGCTTCCATTGCTCGAACATGGAAATGACCGAGGACTTTCACAACATCAAGTCGGTCATCGCGGTCAGTCCAGTGCCAAGCGACGAACACCCCTGCATCATCTTTGATAACCACCAAGATATCCGCCAGGTCCGATGCTTTGGCTCCAACCAGACACTGTCTTCGAATGCGCCCCTGGTGGATGGCGACATGACCAAGATCACGTCCAAGTACCAGACCGCCTGCTTGTACGGCGGCCAGTCTGTGAACTGTTGGGGAACCGACATCGGCGGCACGATGCCGAACTTAAGCTCGGTCAAAAAACTTTTGTTCGCCAACGACTTTGCCTGCGCCTCCGACTATTTCGGCTTTCTATGCTGGGGCAATGAAATTGAAGCACGTGGACTCACGCCTCCGGGCAGCATGGCGGATGTCGATTTTGTGCAAGACTTTGCCGTCGGTGACGAACACGTCTGTGCCATCACCCGTGAAAGCCGCCTCGAGTGCTGGGGCAAAAATTCGTCCGGCCAGCTTGATGCTCCGACCTTGTCCAACCCCACCTCCATTGCGATCTCGGGACGGACGACCTGTGCGTCTTCGGATCAAGGCGTGACCTGCTGGGGACACCGCCAAGAATCGCTCTCGGGCCGTTAATCGCCCAATGACTCGGCGGGCTATCAGCCCGCTCTGGACATCCGCACCGCCCTCTTCTAACTCTGTGTCCCGCAAGGCTCGTCTCGGCCTTGGGGGAACACGGACATGTTGGGCAGATGCACAAAGAGCGTGATTTGGCGATTGGCGGCAGTCTTGCCGATTCTGACGCTTGGCCTCTGGCTGGCGCGCGATCACTCCCACGCCGCCTACACCACTGAAATTTTGCGCTCCGCCCACATCGACCCGCTCCTGCCAAACCTTCGCCCCAAGTCCACACCGGACTTTCAAACCTTGGAAAGTCTCAACTATGACGAAGTCTGCGGCCTCGATCGCCAAGGGAAAACCGTCTGTCACAAAGGTCGCGAGGCCGGCACATGGATTCCGGACACAGTTGGCAAACTTCGATCGGCCCTACAAAACGAAGCTTTCGGCTGCGGCCAAGACGAAGACGGTTGGAAGTGCTGGCGCATGGTTGCCGGCTGGTCCGAGAAACTGGCAAGCGACAAGGTCATTCGTACTTTTCTCGAATCGTCGCTCACGCACACGCTTCGCTTAAGCCCGACATCCGTCTGTGCGCAAGACCGAAAAACCCAAGACCTCAGCTGCCTCACACCCTCTTGGGAAGCAAAACCCAAGGCCTGGCAGCAGACAGCGAAAAACGGACTCACGGCCATCGGCGTGCATGACAAATACGTGTGCTGGGGCGATGGCGATCAGATTTTCTGCGAAGAGGAATACGTCCGTTGGCGTGTTCCAAAAACGTTGGAACTTTTGAATTTAAAAGAGATCAAGCTGGGCGACACGTATCTCTGCGCACGCTCAAAACACGAGGCGGTCTGCTGGACCGGCGGCAGCGGCTCGGCCGCCACTCGACAAACGCTCTCTTCGGAGATGACACAGGCCCGGCAATGGCTCACGCGGCGAGACTCGCTTTGCGCCGTGACTCAAAACGGAAGCTTCATCTGCGTTGATCCCGTTTCGGGAAAAAATATCGATCCCAACTCGCCCGGCAATGCCATACCGGCCAACTATGCCTCTCCTCAACCACTGTTGAAATCCGTCTGGGTTTCCGATTCTCACGGCTGCGCCCTTCACAAAGATGGCAAGGTTCACTGCTGGAGTTGGTGGAGCAGCACAAGCTTTGAGCTCAACTACAGTGAACCCGTTGAGATGCTGTTTGGATCGGGGTACTCGCCCTGCGGCCTGATGCAATCGGGACAAGCCGAATGTCGACTCACCTACATTGATGGCCGGACGCTGCCCAAATCAGGTCGTGTCCGTGTGGAGTTTGGTGGCTACAACAAATGTTACTGGAACGAAGGTGGCGTCGATTGCCGTGGGCGCGCTGACGCGATCGGATTTAAATCTGTGAAATCGGTCGCCGCCTCGACAGCCGGCGAATCAATGTGCGTGGTGGGGGTTCCACAAGACGCCACCTATGGTTTCGATACGGTCCGCTGCTTTTCCTACAACACCGAGATGCAAGCTCCGCCATTTGAACTCCGTAGTCCCACGACCGTTGCGGTTCATAAAGACAGGGCCTGCGCCATCTCTGACGAAGGACTCACTTGCTGGGGGGATAGCTTTTCCGGAGTTGCCGCGCCCACCACGATTGTGGGAGCACGGAAACTGCGTTTATCGGACTCGCATGGCTGTTTGATTGATGACTTTGGCTTTGCCTGCTGGGGAGATCTGGCGGGTCTCAAACTGGAGGTGCCATCTGGACTCGAACACCCTGGACGTGTTGTCGATTTCGCACTTGGCAGCAGCCGAACCTGTGTTGTTTTGGACTCGGGCGAAGTCCAATGTTGGGGACGAGATTTTGATTCGTCAGGCCCACCACCCACGTTCACAAAGGCCACCTCGATCGTCGGTCGCGGAAGTCTTTTCTGCGCACTCGGTACGACCAACACCGGCGCAGGCCTGCATTGCTGGGGCGGCTACACAGACCTTCCTCGCTAATTGCACCGCGCACACTACTCGCACGCGCCTCGCGAATTGATATTCCCCAACCAGTTTCGTCAAAGAGTTCAGCTGTCCAGATCGGGATTCTCAGCACGATCTCAGATTGGTTCAGCTTTTTAAAAAATTTAAACGTTCATTTGATTTTATCAAACACCGTGCCGATAATCTTAAGCACATGGCGAAATCCTCACATAACCCCCCAGCTGATTCCCGTCAGGCTCTGCTCCTAGCCGCAAGGCGAGTGTTCGCCGATCGCGGCTTCGAAGGTGCAACCGTCAAAGATCTCGCCGACGAGGCCGGCGTGAACGTCAGTCTTGTCAGCTATTACTTTGGTGGGAAAGAAGGCCTGTATCGCGAGTGTTTGCTCAACTTCGCAGAAGAGCGCTGGCAAACTATTCTTCGCATCTTAAAGCCCGCGGAATCACCTGACGAGCTGCGCACCCGACTCCAGCTATTGGCGGAAGAAATGGCCGAGGTCCACGGGAAGGAACCAGACCTCTGCCGCATCATTCATCGCGACATTCAAACGCTGACACCTGCGGTGGTGGATATCTTTAAAAACGGATTTTTCAAAATCTTTGAAACTCTGGTCACGTTCTTGAAATCCGCAGAGAAAAAAGGCCTCACCCGACCCTTGAAAGACCACGAACTGACGGCCTCGCTCGTCATGGGATCACTGCTGAACCTCCTGCAAAGCGACCCGCATCGCAAAATTCTAGGACGTCCATCCATCAGTGACCCAAAGTATCGCACGGCTGCACTCAATCATTGGTTGGACTTCACTTATCACGGTCTCGAAAATCAGGGCGAGCAGGAGAAGAAATGAAATCGCACGTGGCCCCCAAAAAAGACGTTTCCGCTTGGATCCTAACCGCGATCGCCTTGATTGCGATTTTCTTCGCATCGTATTCGTCGTTTGCAGCGAGCGCAGCCGCCAGCAGTGCCGCCAGCCAGGCCAACACGGGAAAAGAATTTTCGCTGCAGGAGTTTCTCGTTCAAGTCCAAAATGGCAACGAGGCTTTTATCGCGGCCGACAAACTGAAAATGGCAGCGCTTGATGCGGCCTCCGAGTCGAGCCTCGCCTTTAAACCGCAGTTTTTCGCCAACGCCTCGTTTACATCCGACGCCAAACCCTCACCCTTTTTTCCCTATGATCGGGTCGAAACCACGAATGTCGGTGTCGGCGTGCAAAACCAATTTGAATTTGGTCTACAAACCAAATTCACGTACGGCTTCTCGGACTTCAACTATGTAGGCATTGCCCCGAAGTATTTCGAAGGTCGGCCCCAGTTGGAAGCCTCTCTTCCGCTTCTCAAAAACGCCTTCGGCCGCGAGGCTCGCCTCAATGTCTTAGCTGGAGAAAAAGGCGGCCTTGCGAAATCTGCCGGTCAAGATGCGGCTCGCAGACAAGTCCTGCTGGAGGCGGAAGCCGCTTACTGGCGTCTGACTTTGGCCCGCGAAGCCGAGAAGATTTCCAAGGCGTCCTTGGATCGTGCGCAGGCGATGTACGATTGGACAAGCCGCCGAGTGAAACTCTCGCTCTCTGACAAAGCGGAAGGTTTGCAGGCAACGGCCCAGCTGAAAGCGCGCCAACTGGATCTTCGCTTGGCACAAGACGAAACTCGAGCGGCGGCTCTGGCATTTAATTCAGCGCGTGGTCGCGCCGGTGACGTCGTGACCGAGGCACTTCCGAAGCTCACTTCGAAACTCGTCAGCGGATGGAAAACTCCCGAGCGTCAAACCAACCGACCAGACGTGGAAGTGGCCCTCCTCCAGGCGGAAGCATTAAAAGCTGGCGCATTGGCAAGTGCCGAACGCACCCGCTCACAATTGGAGCTCTTTGGCCTTTACGCCTTCAACTCTCCTCAAAGAGGCAGCGAGAGCGAGGCCTTTGCTGATTCCTGGAATGGCAACCGACCGACGTCAACGATTGGCGTTCGCCTAAATATCCCACTGGATCGTTCGACAACCGACCGAGTTCAGGCCGCTTGGGCTGCCGAGGCAACAGCGCAGCAGTCTTTGGCAAGTCGGAAAATTTTCGAACAAGAACGTGATTGGAATGACGCCATCTCGAGATTTGTTCTGGCGAAAGAGAAAGTGAAACTCTACGAAGAATTGGAACTCGCGCAGAAAGAGAAGCTCGACTACGAAAAGTCACGCCAACAACGTGGCCGTTCGACCGTCGCGCAAGTGATTCTCTTTGAAGGTGAATACGACCAGACAGCGTTTGCACGTGTGCGAGCGCTGGCTGAACTTCTGAACTTGAACGCACAATTGAAACTTTATAGCCCGTTCGAATTGGCCAAGTAGTCGCCTCGCAAGTTTGCGAGGTCATAACTGAAGCAC
>CAKQVW010000163.1 GCA_934277865.1 uncultured Pseudobdellovibrionaceae bacterium
CGAATACGTTCTTGTCTTTGGAATTCGATGAGAAGCTTTTGGGGGATGACCCCTTGGGGCGCCAGTAGATTCAGCTCGGAAAGCGATTCGAGGCGTCCTTCTTCTTCCGCGCGGTCGCGGATCATCTTCCAGCCCCATAGCGCTCCAAGCGCGAATGAACTGACGATCACTGTGACAAGAGGCCAACGCCATCGAGAAACCTTCATGCACTCAATCTTAGGTTTCGATGGCGAGGCTGTCTAGTTGAACCGCGCTGAGAATTTCTCGATTAACGGAGCTCTGTCGGGTCGTAAGAGACTGTGATCGCAGCACCAGCTGCTGGAACGGCGGTTCCGAAGAATGAGATACTGTTCGAGGTCTGGTTGTAGACGAAGCCGTTGACAGGATCTTGTGGAACCTCATTGCCATCGACGTAGACACGAAGACTGCCCGCATTCGGAACACGATCGAGATAAAACTGCGTGCTCAGCTCGATGATTTTATTTGAGATGGTCGCAAGAGTGGTTCCGAAATCTTCGCACACGCTACCCAAGATCCCTTGGCTCAGTTCCGAAAGTGCTTGATAGCGGACGCCGATTTTTCTCGCGCCAGCGCCAAGTGCGTCGCGGCACTGCGCACCAGTCATCGTGGGAGAGTCGAGGATGGCGATTGAATTCACGTTATAACGGCGATTGCTTGCAGTTGATCCCGTGATTGTCATCAGGAACTGATCATAGAGACCAGGAGTGTGCAGGCTCGGGTTGTTGTATTGATTGTCAATTGAACCCGATCCGTCCCAAGAAAAATCGTCTTCATCACTGACGAGGATCACGGACAAGAATGCATCTTTACGAGGAAAGCCGAGGTCGATGTTGGACTGGTTGCTCAAGGCGGCGAGCATGGATTGAAAGACACGTTCGTCACCAGAGCCGTTTATTCCGCGCAGGATATTGGCGATGAACGCTTTGTCGAGATCCGGTGTGTCTGGCTTTAAAATTTTCGGTGCTGAAACAGTTGCACCATTGCCATCGACGTAGCTCCCGTTTTTATAAACCGACTGAGTGAGCCCCGCGTTGAAGATGTCTTTGTAGGCATCAGATGTGGTTACGGCGATTTGGAAATCAAAACCGTTTTCCTGGAATTTATCGATAAATCGTTGGAAGTTGTCGGCGACCGCCTGCTGGCTTGTTGCCATTGAGCCCGAGTTGTCGATGACCCAAAGAATATCTATCTTCCCGTTCACTTCGGCGGAGTTCTGGTTGAATGTCGCGGACTCAGACAAGAGATCAAAGCTGGTGTCGCGTGAACCGCAGGCCGTGACAGATACTGAGAGTGAGAGCACGAGGGCGATTTTTGAACCGAGGATGGTCTTCATGAGCCAAGCTCGAGTCTGAGAGTGTGTCTTCATCGCGTCCTCCTTGGGAGCCGGAGCAGGTAACCATATCAAGAGACCACCCGAGTGATCCCTCACAGGTTTCTTCGGCCACGCCCCGACCTTTGTGCACGGGGAGTCCTATTTGAAGCGGGATCGGCAAGGTGTGATTCAATATGAGAAAACGAGCGCAATCCGCTGGAAGTCCTAGGGAAAATGCGAGGTGGTCAACATCGAGCACGGATTTTTCTGGCAAGAAGTTGAACAAAAAACTCCGAACAAATTCTGAGAACGTCTTGAATTGAAATCGGCCATTGGGCGAGTTTGATGAACTCGTGACGAACTCTTAGACAGCCAGAAGTTCAAGTTAGGAGTTCAAGTGCCGACATCTTCGACCAGGAGCTTGTCCCGCTGCTGCGATGGTCTCTGATGCAGAGGAAGAATAATCTGATCAAACGCCTGTCGCAAATACTGGGAGTCCTGTCGCCAGATAATCTCCGACCATCGATCGCGGAAGGAATTGGTGGACTCCGGGCGATCGACGCAGATCCAGTTTTCCTCGCCGGCGAGATAACGTCTTGTCGTTTCCATGAGCGCAAAATTGTACAGGCGGCGTTCGATTGGCGTTGAGCCGACGAGTTCTGGGTTCAGATCGCGATCATGGAACGACCCGATCATCGGGCTGGTGGCGCGGATCAGAGCTGTGGGGAGCGAAAGTACGGAAAAATGTCCCAACGAAAGGCCATAGATCTGGCGTAAAAGTGCACAATGAATCTGAAGGGCTTTTTGCGACGAGCGAATTCCAGCGGGTTTATCCGACGACGGCAAGGTGCGCAGTTCGAGGCGCCATGATCGAGGCATTTTTCGAATCACCCAGCTCGAGCATTCTGACTCTCTGCGTTCCGTGCGAGAGGAAGAGGGGCGGCCAATCGCGCTTAAGGGGAGCTGGTCGGGCATGCGGCCTTGCGTGTCGTCAAGGGCATGCGTTCCGTCAAGGGCATGCTCGAGCGTAAGCTGACGACTCTCTCCGAAATTCTGGAATCGATCCGGACCTATGGCCATTTGAATGAAAGCGTGGCACGAAGATCCTATGGCGTCATCTGATGTTTTTGAAAATATGAAATTGGAATCCGATGTGATGGATGTCGTTCGTGTTGTGCAAGCGATGAATCTCGCGAGCGGCACGATCACAAAAACAGAATTCGAATTGAGAAAAAAAATCGTGCTCGATTCGCTCTCTCGATTTCGTGAAGCCTTGCAGGACGTTCACCTGACCGGGCATCAGGCGTTAAGCGACAGCCACTCTTTTCTGAGTCAGTTTGTCGAAGGCTCGGGGGCGCCTGTTCGGCGTTTTTTGGAGGAAACTCTGCCAAGTGCAATTCGCTTGATGGAGATCATTCAGCATCACGTGACTGAGGATCTTGAGCGGAGCCAGGCGTTTTATCCCTCGTCAGGCCCGGCTGCGATTTTTCTGGGTTGGTCAGATCCGTTGCTCGCATTTGTGCGAAAAGTTCCCCTCCTGTTTGCGACGGGAAACGCGGTTTGCGTCAAGCCAAGTCGGTCTTCAGCGCGAGCGGTTTGGGCGATCTCCCAAATTTGGCAGAAAGCGCTCGCGGATTCAGGGGCTCCTGCTGGCATGTTTTCCGTCCTCTTGGGACGAGGCGCGGGATCTGACACCGTTGGTGAGATCTTACTGAAGCATCCCAGCTTTAAAAATATTCATTGGATTGGCCGCTCGGAAACAGCGATCTTGGCTCGGCCGATCGCTCTGGAAGCCGGCAAACGATTTTTCTTTTCGGGCAGTGGCCGCAATCCTGCGATTGTGTTCGCGCCGGCGCAGGGCGGGGATCTCGCGTCCGACCATCAGCTTCAGGCCACGTTGCAGGCGATTGTGAGACTTGCCAAAGATCCACATGGCTGGGGGCCTTATCGCCCCTCTCGGCTTTTTATTCAGGAATCGATTTACAAAAAAGCGCTCGAGATTCTTCAAGCTGAGCTTGAGATGGCCAAACTAGGTTCGCCGCAGGATATGAACACTGAGATCGGGCCGATTCCCGAGGTCTCGGCCGAGCGCTTTCAAAATCAGTTGAAGCTTGCACTGTCGGAAACAGGAAAGCTGGTAACAGGTGGGGGCGTGGTTGACCGAGGCTTGGTGCAACCGACTTTGGTGCGAGACCTGACAAATTGCTCGACCTTACAAGGTGAAGAATTAGAGGGAGTGTTTCTTACGGCGGCGAGCTTCAAGTACCAGCACGAAGCCGTGAAGTACGCCAACACTTCGCCACTTGGTCTTGCGGGATTTGTGTTTCATCCGGATGTCGAAAAATCGCGGTCGCTTGCCTCGCGGCTGGAGGTCGCTCGCTTGATTGTCACCAACAGGCCCGACCGTGCCGAACTTCTCGCGATGTCGGCGCCGGCTGTGAAAAATTCGGCGTCGGCCGCAGATGGCGTCCATGAAACCTTCGAGCAGGGTCGTATTCGACCGTCGGTTTTGGGCTGAGAAGGGGCCGGGGTCCAGGCCTGACGGGCCATGTCCATTTTACGTTTTGCCACAATATGACGCTAAGCGTATAAGTGCTGAAATCTGTGATTTTTTCGGACTGCGCCAAGCGTCTAATGCCATGCTTCAAAGTCCCTGCTTTTCGGCGTAGAACGCTCCTCAACAGGGGGCAAACGATCGATGGCAAGGAACATAAAAAGAGCAGTGATGTTGGTTTTGGTGGTCGGCCTATTTTTGCTCGGCAAAGTGCCGGCTGATGCTGCGGTTTGGGAATCGACTCAAGCTTGGGACGCAAATTGGGAAGCTCGTTACCAAGACTGGGTGGCACGCGAGTGGGACAAAAATTTCTTTCTCCGCACGGGTGGTCTGATGGAAGGTGCGCCTGTGGATTGTGCCGACGCCGTTTATACCATGCGTGCGTACTTTGCGGCTCGCCACGGCCTTCCCTTTGTGATGAAAGATCCCACCACACGTCGAGCCGACGGATTGATTTCCAACAGTATGACTCGCTGGGACTCTCAACCGCCTGAAGAGCGTATTCGGCGCTTTATTCGCTATCTTTACAGCGTTGGTTCAACTGCGACTTTGCCAAACGACAGCTACCCGACGGCCATTTCTCCTGCAACTTTGCATGCTGGGAGTTTCATTCTGACCGATCGTGCCAATCATCATTCGTGGACCATTCGTCTGTTCAGCCAGACTGGCATTCCTCATCTCATCTACGCTTCTCGTCCAGCGAAACCAGTTCTGTTTGAACGCAAAGACTACCCAAGCACATCGTTTGTTTTTCCAAATGGAATTCGGGCCGAGACCAATGCCGGCTTCCGTAACTTTCGGGCGCCACAAGATATCGGGCGGCCTGTGCACGAAGTGTCTGGCTTCTCGCTTGAGCAGTATGATTTACCTGCACGCAACTTCATGCGGTCTGTTCAAAAGCGGATGCAAAGAGTCGCAGAAACTCATGAAGCCCGCGTGACTCGACTTTTGACGGATGCCTGCACGGGTGTTTCCGAGCGAGTCGAAGCCGTTGCTTTGGGAGTGAAGCGGAATCTCGAACTCGGATCGACGTGTATGAATGCGACGGAGTACGACGATCACTCAACTCCAAGCCGGGACTCGCGTCTTAAGTCAGCGCTGGAGGATCTTGCGGCTTCTTACCAAGAAGGTTTAAACGCGGGTGGATTGACGAGCACGACGGCTGCCAAACTCAAAGCTGTTGTGGCTGGGGCGGGGCCTGACAATGCCTCGATACCGTGTTCGTTTGAAGTTGCGCCAGGTCGGGTGCTTTCGCTTGGACAAGTTTATAAGTCGGCGATGGCTGACAAGCTTTCCAATAACCCACACGACACACTGGAAATGCGCTGGGGTCTTGCAAGGTTCCCATCTGCAAAAGCGAAGTCTTGCCCCGTTTACTAAGAACCGCTTTACTGATGGAAGTGGGGGGCTCACTTTCTGTCAAACGATGACCTGGACGATTCATCAGAAGACGTGGTCTATGAGCGACGCTTAGAGCGTCGCTTACGTCGCATACGCGAAAACGACAGGCCTTGGCTGAGGCGAGTGATTGGTGTCTCAGTCATTCTGCTTTCCATTTTTGTGGGATGGCGCCTGATTGTTGCGAGAAACCACCAGATTGTCGAAATGCATCGACAATCGCAGCGAGAGTTTCAGGAACAAGAAAGGCGCAAGGGCGAGCAGGCGGGGACCAAAGCCACTTCGGGCGTGGCCTCTGGGCTGGGTCCTAACCCCACGGGTTCGGTGACAGAGGAGGACCCCGCCCTCGACGCACTGGACGTTCCAGCTTACCTCGACATTCCGACGGTGAACGTCATTTCGGAATGCACAAAAGGAATCGATGCGTTTCGATTGCTGAATTTGTCGGGCGAAGTTCTTTCGAAAGGTGAGGCCACGTTAGATTCGGTGTTTGCGCCGGCGTTGGAAGCCAAGGCCATCGGCGTAAAGCGCCAGGTGAATCTTCTCAATATTCGAATTCGGGATGCCAAGGGTACAGAAGTCCGCATGCATGCGGTGCCTGATGGTGAGTCGGGAAAACTGCGTACGAGGCTGTTTGGAGTCGATCAAGAAGGTTTGCCAGACGACGAAGCGAAGTTCTCGCCGGAGATCGAAAAGTTTCGTGATGTGCCTTATTCGACCCTCATCGAAAAAGAGTTTCTTCAGCTAGGCGCAAGCCCCGGTCGGCTTTTAGAAACGGAAACCCACGAAGTGTTTACCTACCGTGATCGTTCGGGCATTCAAGTGATCCGGTCCAACGGCAAAATCGCCGAGCTTCAGGTGTTTGGCAAAAAGAAGTTTTTGGCCTGCAGCAAGCAAGCGGGTGCAACTCGCCATGCAGCCACCGTGGAATGTAAATGTCTCGATCGAAACAACTGACGCTACCGCTGATCGCACTTCTGATAGCTGGGATCAGCTGGGGCACGACTGCAATTTTTGTTCGTGTTTTGGCGTTAAAAGGTTTCACCTCATTTGAGCTGCTGGAATTTCGTCTGGTCGTTGTCGGCGCGATTTTGCTGCCGGGGTATCTGGCCTGGTTGGCGACGCGCGATGAATTGCTGCTGTACCGGCTGTCGTCCGCAAGTTCAGGCTGCCTCAGCACGAGGCGGCAAAACGCCGCCCATTCTCGTTCATTCTGCAGGCCGAGCATGATCTCCGTCCCGTCTCCGACTGGAAAAGGCCCATAGGGATAGATGGTGGCATGCGCTGCGCCGGCGCGTGGCGGCGGCGGCGCATCGTCGAATGCGTAATACATGGGAAAGCC
>CAKQVW010000164.1 GCA_934277865.1 uncultured Pseudobdellovibrionaceae bacterium
GTTTTGTTGATGTTGGTAGCGATCAAGCAGCTCAACTTGATTCCGTTTACCAAGCTCGTCGCAGCCGGCCCTGCGCTTTTGATGTTTCTTGCCGCCGGTCTTTTTGTCTCTGCGCTAAATGCGCATCCGATGACAAAAAGTTCGCTGACGAGTTCACTTCGAGTTTGGAATCGCACGCCACTCGTCTGGCGAGAGGACGATGAACTCAAAGAAGTCGAGACATTCCATCAGCTAGGCACCGGTATTTCACATTTGTTGATGCTGACCTCATTAGTTGCTGCGGGCTTGTTGGCGGGGTTGAGCTGGGGCAGTGGTTTGAGGCGTCTTGCGAGTCTTGCAGCATTGGCATTTGGACTTCTGATGTTGACGGTTTATCTAGAGCCCATGCTGGGCCACCGGCTGCCAACGTCGGCCCGTCTCAATCGTCGTAGACGTTTGTGGGCGACAAAAACCAGGATTTTGGATGTGGCCGCGGCCGACCGCGAAGCGTGGGCGGAGTTGCCGGTCTTAAGGCAGCTCACGGCGCCGATTCGGTCGAAACTGCTCTCGGCCGCACGTGTTGTGGAGTTTCGTGCTGGCCAGGCCATCTGTCGGCAAGGCGGCACCGACCGCTCGCTGTATATCGTGCTTGAAGGAAAGCTGGGAGTTGCAAAGAGCTTTGAAGGGCGTCGTCGCAAAGTGGTCGCAATTCTTTCCAGCGGGAGTGCATTTGGCGAGACGGCTTTCTTTTTTGGAACGCCTCGAACTGCCGATGTCATTGCAATGGAGACAAGCCGTCTTCTGGAGATCCCATACTTCGAAGCGATGAAAAACCTCGACCTCTCGTCAAGTGAGGAGTTTCAGTTTCGGGTTTGGCTTCTGCAAGCACTGTCCGGAAATCCGATGCTAAAAGACCTTCCCAGTGAGGCGATGGACACTTTGATTTTTGCAGGCCGTCGAAAGACCTTCAAAGCCGGGCAAGTCGTGTTCACAGAAGGTGCGCCTGCGGAATGCTGCTACTTCATCGCACAAGGGCGGGCAAGCGCCGTGCAGCAGGCGAAAAAGATCAACGAAATGGGAGCCGGAGACGCATTCGGCGAAATTGCACTTCTGCGAACCGGTGTTCGACGTACGGCAACGGTCGTGGCGGATAGCGATTTGCTTTGTATGGAACTCGATGTGGAGAGTTTCTGGGCTCTGCTGGCGGCTCGTCTGCCGCTAGGAGCAGAAATCGAGCGATTGGCTTTGCGGCGACTAAAAGCCGATGAAGAGCGGCGCATGCACGAACGCTAGTGAAGCGTTCGCACTCTGATTCAATAAAAGCTATAGGCGAGTTCAGCTCCCAGGCTGTCGATCGCGGGGAGAGTGGAGTCGTTTTCCGACTTCGAGTTTGCGTAGCGAACAACGGTCGAAATTTTTCGGGTCCAGCGGTAGTCGACTGCCAATGAGGCCGTGAAGGTCTTATCGAGAGTGATGGCAGCCACTTTGCGTGAGGCCGCAATCCGCGCGCCCCATTTGCGGGCCGAGTACGACAGACTGAGTCCATCTTCGTCTCGTGGCCAAGAGATCGCTGTTGAGATCGCCGTCTCGGGGATAAAAAGAGGTGCCAGTGGGCGGTTCAGCTCTTGAAAGCCTTGGTCCTGAGACACTCGCTCAAAGAAGATCCGCACGGTCCACGGCGACAGCATGTAAAAACCAAATTCTGTTCGCAAGGTGCGGGCCTCGAGATTCACGGTGGAGGATGTGAAAATGGGATTCGGTGTATTCTTAAATTCAAAGCCCGCTTGACGGTATTCCAAGGCCAGTTCAAGTCCGGGGTTGTTCCAGCCCAAAACGGAAGTCGGCATCGCGGTCAGGCGAACTCGGCCCTCGCGCACAAAGTACTGGTCGGTGACTCCAAATCCGTCGACTCCCAGATCGAAAGAAAAATCCTCGAGAGGGTCCGTGCCGAAGGAAATAGAAGTCCCAAGAGTTTGAGTTTCCAAGTCCTCGGAGACTTCAGTGGCTTGATCCGCGGCTGCCTCCAGCCAAAAGTTTCTAGGGAGAACAAGGCGCAAACCCGCAGCGAGACTCTTTGTTTCTGTCGAAGAGCGAGAAGCAGACACGGTGAGGGTCGATGGCAGTCGAAACGTCACCTCTTGGGAGGCGGGCGCGGCGAGGCCTTGTCGCCCAACAAGAATTGACAAGACGAGCACTGTTAAAAACGGCAAGCAGATTGGAAAGAAGGGTTTCATCGTTCGCACTAGCCACCTTGTCGTCGGCGGTTGATCGCGCGCCGCAATCGTTCACGCTGTGCCGGTGTGAGTTGCCGCCAGCGTTCGAACTTTGCACGCAGTCGAGCACGTTGCTCGGGGGTGAGGCTTTGATAGCGCCGCCAACGTTCGCGTATTCGGTCACGTTGAGCCGGAGGAAGAGCGCGCCACTTTTTTAATCCATCGCGTAGCGCTTGACGGCGTTCCGGTGACATCTCGCGAATTCGGCTGGCAATTTCTTTGAGGCGCTCGCGATCTTCGATGGAGAGCGATTTGATTCGTTCATAACGCTGAAGCAGTTCACGTTTTGTCTCAGGCGGAAGCGCTTCGAAGCGACGTCGGAGGGTCTCCGTATATTGTTCCTGCGCGCTGGCGCTAGACGAACTCATGGCGGCACCCAGTAAGGTGTTTGCCAAGATCGAGCCGGTCAGGATTCCAAGAAACTGGCGCCGTGGGAGGTGTTTCATGGTGACTCCTCTTCTTCCGCTTCGTCGTTCGATTCAGCCTCGTGAAATTCGAGATTTTCTAGGAGATCGACGTTTTGCACGAGATCTTTCGCATCGGCTGCGGATTCCACCAGCAAGAGTGCATCGAACATTTCCAGAAACTCGTCGCTGGGCGACTTGTTTGTTTTTGAGCTCATACGTTGTCCTTCGATAGATCGTCTTCTGAGAGATCTAAAATTTCATCAAAGTTCTCGAGCATCTCAAGATCTGCTAAGAACTCGAAATCAAGCGGAAGAGGCTGAGAGTCTTTTTCTCCGGTTGCCTCCGTCAAAAGATCCAAAGCCAAATCATCGGACGCAAAATCCGCATCGGCAATCTTGGCCGAAGGCTCTTGCTTGGATTCCAAGAGGTTTTTACGAGTGATCAAGAGCCCAACAAGCGTGGCGACAGAGAGACCCGCTCCGATTTTGAGACCGGTTTGGAACATCCATCGCCAGCCTGCTCGTCGGGTCATGGACTCGTTTTTTTCCATCCTGTTGTCGATGGCCTGAAACGCCCGATGCTCAACACGTTCGCGAAATTCTTGATTCGGTTTTTCGTCGTACCAGGAACTCATGTGGACCTCCGCGGTCGGAGATCTTTTTCTAGAGACTTACGGGCACGGAAGATGTGAGTTTTGACTGCCGTCAACGAAACCCCCATGGCCGTCGCAATTTCCGCATACGAAAGCTCTTCGATCAGAAGCAACGAAAGCGCTGTGCGCTGTGCAGCGGGTAGCTGGTCGACCAAGTCTCGCACGGCTCGGCTCTCGGCCTCGGCAAGAAGATCTGCAAGAGGGTTTACCGCAGAACCCACCTCGGTGTCGTTAACCGAAGCTTCGGCGAGATCGGCGGCGTGGGGTTCGTTTGTGAATGTCAGTTGGCGCCGAGCCCGCAGTGTATTGAAACAGGTGTTTCGCGAAAGTGTTAGCAGCCAAGGTCGCAACTGTCCGCGAGCATCGTATTTGTCTGAGTTTTGAATCACCTTCATCCAAACTTCCTGGGCCACGTCTTCTGCCAAGCTTTTATCCCCTAGGATTCTTGTGCAGTAGCCGAGAACCAGGCCCCCATGTCTGTCGAAGAGGGCTCGAAAAGCCACCTTCGCTTGGTCTGGCGAACTGTGATTCGCCAGAGAATTCATTAGCTGATCGTCGGTCATCGAACGGCCTCGCCATGGAGAGAGTGCGTATCATTCGGCGTATCCAATAGAGAGTGTGCGAGCCGATCCGTCTTTTGACAACTGGGCTATGCCGCAGCCTGTGAAAGTGACCGTTCCGCTTCCGTTGATCGATCCCGAATAGCTGACGGCGAGCTGGCCAGAAACAGGGTGGGCACATGAACTGTTCCATACCAAAGGCTGTCCAGTAACAACCGAGTAGAGGGCGGTGAATCCGGCGCGGTTGTGATTGACCTCCAGTACGCCACTGTTGACCGTGCGTCCAGAACGGCCGAGAGCTCCTGAAATGGCAATCGGTGACGACGTTTTAACGGAGACATCAAAAAGTGTTCGACCACCTCGGGTTCCAACTTTGTGTTTTCCCAGAATCTCGGCGGTCCATTCATTAGCGCCTGTTCGTGTCAGGCGTCCGCCGCCTCCGATTTGCGTGCCGCGGTAATCACTTCGTAAATCAGATGTTGTATGGATCGCACCACCGCGGGGTCCTGAGATCGTATGCTCGTACGTGCGAACAACATTTTCTCCGATGCTGAGATCACAGCTGTTGTTTGAATATGTCAGAGTCACATCGCCAGAGAGACTAAATGCCGACCCGATTTGGCAGCCGCTGTAGGTGATCGACTTAACACCGACATTGCAGACTTGGCTGACCGCGCGACCGCAGTTTGCGGCCTCGGCCGTGGAGAAGAGAAGTTTTTCTGTGACCGCAAATTTGGATGCAGATGGGACGGATTGGTAAGCAAACGAGCTTCCGCTGGCGTCATCGGCCATTCCTTGCAGCATCGTTATGCCAGACTCCAAGGTGTCGGCCTGAGCGTCGGTCGTGAAGAGATCACTGGCTTCATTGTTCTGTGCTCGGCATCCAGTCAAAGCGATGCCCAATGTGATCACGGAAAGCGAGAGGGTTTTTGAGAAAGATGTTTTCATTTGGGCCTCCTCCTTTTGGCCAATGGCCATTACAGTCAGGAAACACCGCAGTCTTCAGGAAAGTTGCAAAATCCCCAAAAAAAAGAGCGTCTCAAATTGAGCCGCTCTTTTTGTGTTTAAACCGATTTGGCTTCTTACAGAGTCGCGTCGATGACTTTGACCTTCGGGCCTTCGGCGGTTTTGTAGTCCAAGATGACTTTGTACTCTCCAGGCGGAAGATAGAGCCCAGCCGGGGCGTCGAACTGACCCACCTTCGTTGGGCAGCCATAATAAGCAAGCTCGTAGTCCGCCATCATGCCGTCCGCGCGTTTGTATTGAACACGGAATTTGGAGGGCGCGAGATACTCCGATTGATCCTCGCGTACGACTTTTACTTGGTTCACATCAAGCCGCTTCACTTCGATTTCGCCGCGTTTGCCTGCAGCGACGTTTAGCGGAAGTCGAGAGGGTAAAAACCGGTATTTTTGACCAGGCTGAAGGACAGTAGTTCCGGTGTCGCCACTGAGAAGAATCTCGGGCGCTTGTCCCATAAAATACCCGGCTAGGTTAGAGTGTCGCACTTCGACGATGGCGAGCTTCTCGTTGTTCACGGGCTCAATGACCGCAGCCGATGCAGAGAACGATGGCAGTAGAGTCAGCGAGAGGGCCGTCAGCGTAATGAGAGGCAGCGTAGTGAGAGGTAGCGCAAACACACGTGTGGGGTTGATCATGGTTATTCTCCAAATAAAGTTTCGAGTCTTAGAACATAGGGCCGAGGCCGAGAAGTTCAAGCCTTCCCATGTGATGTCATCGCAACAACTGATGCATCTTGGCCTGATACAAAATGAATCGGTGAAAGAGCTGTGACTCAAGATGTGATACTCAGCATTGGCTTCAGTTTTGAGCCCCCTTTAGAATTTCGTTAGCCAAAAGTTTTTTCGTGCCGAGAGAATCCATCTCCCTGTCAGGCAGGTTTTGAGCAAAAATGGTGGTGTTCCGTAGGATCAAACAAGGGGTACGTAGATGGGAAAAATCAGAAATGGTTTAAGGGGTCATGGGTACGATCAAGAGGAGGCCTACTTTCACAAACTGGATCAGCAGCTGATTCAAAAGGGCCGTGAAAGCAATCGATCGGGCCCGGATCTCAAGTTGATACACGGGGCCAAGCGCGATACCGACCTGCCTCATGGGATTCAGGCGCCCAAGGATAAATCTCTTGCGGGAAAAAAAGCCGCCTAAAAGAAGCCCTTAAGCCCCAGGAATGGGGCTTTGTTTTTTTTGTGAGTTGCCCTTGCTGCGCCGCCACGTTTAGATGACCCGGTGTACGAGCTAGCGCTGTTTGCAGTATCCATTGTGGCGGGCTTCTGGGGTGCGATCTTGGGAATCGGCGGCGGAATGATTGCCGTCCCATTTCTAACTCTCGTTCTTGGTATCGATATTCGCTACGCGATTGCGGCAAGTTTGATTTCGATTGTCGCGACTTCTTCTGGTGCAGCTGCGAGTTTCTTAAGAGATCACCTGACAAATCTGCGAGTCGCTGTCTTGCTGGAAATCGGAACAGTAGGTGGCGCGATCACGGGATTCCTCATTTCCAGCTATGTGCAAGGCCGTGTGCTCTACTTCGTCTTTGCCGCCTTCCTCTTGTTTTCGACCTACACCATGCTGAGGCGCCGCGAAGAGATATTGGCCACGGAGGATCATCCTTGGTCTCGACAACTGAACCTGGGCGCGACCTATCCTGCTGAAGACGGAACACCTCGTGCCTACAAAGTCGCGGCTGTCCCGC
>CAKQVW010000165.1 GCA_934277865.1 uncultured Pseudobdellovibrionaceae bacterium
ACCACGCTGCCTATTCCCATTCGTGTCGTAATAGATATTGTCCTGCACATCAGCAATGCTGTCGTAGTGAACAAACGCCGAGAACGCATTGCCAAAGCCCTCACCAAACGCCAAGCGTGGATCCAGAGAGTCGTTCACACTGTGCGAACCACCGATTGAATCTGAACGATAGATCTTGTTTTCCAAATAATGCGCAAACTCGTGTGCCACGATGTGACGGTCGAGTTCGTCGGTATCCACGTTCACTCGCCCGAGAATATAGAGGTTTGCCACGCGTGACGTCGTCTCGGTCGTGAAAAAACTTGTGCCGATATTGCCCTGGTACCGATTTCCGCCGGTGGTGGTGTTGTCCACGCTCCAATTCATGTAGAGCAGCGGGAAATTGATGTTCGCGCGTCCCTGACAAGCCGTCTCAAGTCCGGCAATTGCGGTATCCAAAAGCGCAAAAGGCGCTCCTGCTCGTTGCGTGTAAGCATCGGTCCCATTCCAAACCATAGGGGCCGTCGCATTCACTGTCCGCGGTGTCGAGTCATTGGGGGCAGTGAAGGCTGACGTGTCCAAGGCATACTGCGGACGAAGCGAATAGTTGCTTTGTGAGCAGCTGTTGTTGGTCGAGTTGTTCACGACGCGGATATCCCAACTTGCGCCGTTGCAGTTTTCGTCCGGACCAACTCCGCCCGCCCCATCTTTTGCGTAGTTTGTGACTGTCGAACGCGCCAGCACGCGAACAAAAAGAGAAGCTCCACCGGGCGCCGTTACCGAGATCGAATAGTTTCCTGTGTCATCGGTTCGCCCAGTCGCGATCACCGTGCCCGGTGCTTGAATCACTTGAACCACGGCGCGACGAACTGGCAGCGTCAGTGCACTTGAGTAGTCGATTTCGACAAAATCGTCGATCGCCATTGGCGTGCCATTGTCTGAAAGATGAGGAATGTAGCGCTGATAAGTGACGAGGCCGGAAACGGTGAATGTCGAAAGAGCTCCCACTTGCCCTGCCGGTACGCGCTCGGAAACAGGCACGGGATCGATAGACACCTCGAGGCCCTTGGCAGGCTCCGAGCTTGATTCACCAGCTAGCGACCCCGAAGAGGCGGAGCACACTTCGCCTGTTGAGGTGTCCGGCTGCATTTGCGAGCAAGCGGTCGAGATCAAGAGCGCAAAACTCGCTAAGAAACGAGCGCCGCCTTGTCTCAGTTCGAGACATGAAAATCGGAATTTATTTTGAGGTCGTTTCACCTATTCAGTCTAATGCCAGAGCTGATGCTTCCCCAAATTCTGGCAGGGCCAACTGGATCAAGCCTGGACGTATGGGCGTGACTTTACAATTTCTCGGACTTTGCCCCCGATGTGTTCGAGATGGGGCAAGACGTTTGTACGGCAAAAAAAGACAGCAGCCATTTGGCTGCTGTCTTCGTGTCCCCGACTTTCGGAGGTGGGTCTCAGATGTAAGAACCAGTTTTGATTTTGTCCAAGATGATCTTTTCGGTCGCGAGCGGGTCTTTTGGATCGACCGCGAAAAACGCCTGCTGTTCGCAACGAAGCTTGTTCTTCACCAGCCACTCCAGAATCGCTGCAAGTTTTCGGTTCTTTTTGTCCTGGAAGAACGGGTCATTTTGAAGAGCGTCTTTTGCTTTTTTCAACGAACGCGCTTCCGCCTGATCTTTTTCATTTACGTTGTAACAGTCGAGATCATACTTCTTCACATCCTCTGGCAAAACTCCAAGGAAGTGAACATCCGGAGCCGAGAAGTCGGCGTTACGAATCAGCGACGCCGCCGAACCCGCTTTCAGCGTACGGAAGATGTTTTGCATCGTGTACGCATCAAGATCTCCGAAGAAGAACATCGGAACTTTTAATTGCTCTTGAATCAGTTTGCACCAACCACGAACACCGTTTGACGGGACCCCTTGGGCACCCATGACGATGCAGTTATTTCGGCGGGTCATACCATTGGCAACCAAAGTGCCTGCAGTACCTTCGGATTCGACCACCAAGCAGAAATCGATTTTCTTTTTCGCCTTTAGCTGAAGCGATTGTGGTTTATTTTTTGGCTGAAACGGCGTTGTACCGAGAGTCGAGAGATCCACCACGGCCTTGGTGCCATCGGCAAGAGTCTCCGTCACCACCAGCTGCTGCGAATACGTCTGACCACCGCGATCGTTAGCAAAGCAGTTCAGTTCTTCGCGATAAACTTCGAGCATGTCGCCGACGAAGTCGATGATCGAGTCGCTTTCATCCTGACCAGCAAAATCCAGAGCCTTTAGCTTGGAGTCTTTTTTAATTTTACCTTTCGAGATGTAGTACAACTCACGCTTTGTGTTGACCGCGCCGGACTCCAAGTTTTGCAACAAAACTTCGAGCATAAACACAACTCGCGCCATCTTCTGCACGGACGACACGTTGAGCTCTGTGCGAACACGTTTGTCACCCGGAGTGAGATACCCCACTTTCGGATTGTAGAACGAGTTATCCAGCGAACACTTCACCGCCTCAAGCACGGGGCGGTTGGCGTTTTCAAGTTCTTCCAGCATCGAGTCGCAAAGGAGGCGAACCTCTTTTGGAATGTCTTTTGTGAGTTTACGAATGCGAATGACTTTATCCATTTCGAACTCCTCTTACTTACGAACGGCTTTCGCGGTGGTCGTTGTCGTTGCCGCTTTGGCGGTGGTCGCGGTCGTCGCTACCTTCGCCGTCGTCGCCGTCGTCTTCTCTGTAGCCTTCTCTGTAGCCTTCGCTGTCGTCGCCGCTTTGGCGGTGCCCGACTTCGGCTCCACACCTTTTGTTTCGATCACTTTCGCTGTCGTGGTTTTGCCGGTCCCGCGTGGAGACGAGTCTCCATCGTCCGATGCCTCGACGTCCGATTCTTCCATTTCCGAATCTTCAAACGTCGCTTCATCTGAAGCCACGAGCCCGCGCGAAGAAGCCGTAAAGAACAAGCCCGCCTTCGCCTGACGCTCTTTCAAGGCCTTTAGCTTCACGTCTGCTTCGGAAAGTTCTTTTTCCGCCGCACGCGCGTCGCGCCCAAGAAGCTTCTTCAAGCCTTCTTCAGCTTTGGCCTTGCGAGCAGGCTTCGCACCGGAAATACGAACCAAACCGTCCACAAGAATCGGACCGAATTGTTCGATGTGTGCGATTTTGCGTTCGAGATCGGCCTCTTTATTTTCACGGCGAATATGGCGAGAAAGCTTTTGTCCCGCTTGCATCAGGGCGCGGCGAATCTCTTCGACCAATTCGTCTGACGCATCGATGGTTTCTTTCGACGCGTTTTTAAACTTGATAAAGGGCGAAACAACCGAAACCGCAAAGACGTAAGGCCCAAGCGGCAGCGAGTCTTTCGACTGCTGAAGTCCGTACGAGCGCCAGTTCACGCTCTCGACGGCGTTCGTGATGGCACAAGCACTCTTGTCAAACTGCAAGGGAACGCGGTTTGCGAAACGCAACAGCTGAATCGATTCGTTCTCGGCACCGCGATTTAAAAAACGCGCCAATGCAACTTCCACGACCACAGGCTTAAAGTCCGCGATGCGTGGTTTGCGCGTCACGACCGAGAAAAAGTCGACGTCACCAAGTCGCAGGATCGACTTCGCCATCGATTCTTCACCGACAGTCAAAACGGAACGTGTCGAGGGCGACTGAAGGTCCGTTTTTCCAATCACTTGGAACGCCGTCTTCAACTGCTCTTCGTTCAATTTGTTGGTCGGCTGTGCGAGCAGCGCCTTCGGCAGTCCGTTTTTAACAAGGTCCTTCAGCGTCAGATCACTCACACGCGAAAAGCCCGTCTTAAGAAACTTTCCAAATTCCACTTTCCCAAAAAGGCCGGCGTGCGTGATGAACTCGCCAAGTTTCATGGTGTGCGGATGTGGCAGAGTCGGCGCTGGAACATCAGGAACCACATCGCTCACACGATCGATCTCGACCCAGTCGTTTTCCGCCAGCTTGTACTTGATCTTCAGGTGCGGGTTCACGAGCGTCGTACCCTCGAGATACGTCAAAAGACCACCGTCACCATTTAGCTGAATTCGGCCATCGATACGGAATTCCACACGAAGCCCGTGCGGTTTGTCCCAATCGATCGAGTCTTTCGACTTCACCGTGCCTTTGTTTTGTTTGATGTCGACGTCGATCGTGGCCTGCAGCGCTTTGCGCATGCGCGAGGTCTTTGAGGTCACGAGAACACCGGACGCGTTCGTGAGCTGCGCCCACGTGACCGCCGCCGAGATCCCGATCCCTTGCTGACCGCGCGTACACTGCCCGCGACCAAACTTCGACGAGGCCAAGTATTCACCAAAAACTTTTGGAAGATCGTCCGGATCGATGCCCGGTCCGTTGTCTTCAACGGTGATTTCAACCAAATCAGCAGACTTGCTCGAACCTGCGCCTATTTTTCGTACTTCGACCGAGATTTCTGGAAGGATTCCGGCCTCTTCGCAGGCATCAAGAGAGTTGTCGACGGCCTCTTTCAAAGTGGTCAAATCGGCCTTCAAAGGCGAGGAAAATCCCACCTGCTGAAGGTTCTTTGCAAAATACTCGGCCGTGCTGCTAGACGTAATCGTTTTCGCCATCTTCACCCCATTGGACGCTTGAAGTTTTGCGAGCCGCCATCATTTCAATAGACGGGCGGATCACGCAAGGCCCAAGGACGCAGATCGTGCCGCAGGGCTTCACGATTGCGCAGAACTCTGGCCAGAGAAAAGAAGGCTCAATACGATCAGGCACAACCACTATGAACGAAGTCGATTTTGTGAAATTACCTAGCAAAAAAACTGAATTCCGATTTTTCTTCTCACACACTTGTCCATCGATGCTGCTGAAAAAGCGCGCGACCAAGATGCCTATTTCCTTAGCGTCTGCTCTCGCACTTTTTCTGACGACGATGCTGACATTCCTGACCGCGTCGACGCCCGAAGCACTTGCGCAGACGAGTTCGGTGGCCCCAAAGCCCTCGGCCTCGCCGGCTAAACCGGTGGTGAAACCCAGTGCGACTCCCGCCTTTGTTCCCGAACCAAGCAAGAAGTTTCCCAAAGTCGTCAGCAAGCTCATGGTGGAGGATCTGCAAAATGGACGCGGTCGCACCGCCAAGCCAAGTTCAAAACTTGTCGTGCATTTCACGAGCTGGCTCTACGACCCCACGCAACCGCTTGGACGTGGACCTCAATTTGAATCCACGCAAGGAAAGTCCCCTTACAAGTTTCAACTTCAGAATCCCGAAACTCCACACATCAAAGGCTGGGAGCAAGGTCTTGTCGATATGCGAGTCGGTGGACGACGTCGTCTGATCATTCCGCCCGACATGGGTTATGGGGAAAACGGTGCCGGCCAAACCATCCCTCCTGGCGCGACACTGCTCTACGAAATCGAACTCGTGGATGTCGAGTGAGACAGTCGAGTGAGACAACCGAACGCGCACACCTAAACGGGAACGTGAAAACTTAAGGCAAAACCGGGCTTGGTCGCATACGACTTGAGCGCTTCATCAAGCCCGCGCACCACAATGGGGTCTTCCTCTCGAGGACTGGCTTTTTCAAACACCCGCACATTTTCCTGATCGCGAGCTGGTTCAATCAGAACGGTCGTGTGCTCAAGCACCCAATCAAAAGGAAAGCCGGCCGGACGCTTGCCCAGCTCAAGGACATTCGGCGGAGCCAACGACGTCTTTGGCGATGCCTCGACCGGGGGCTTTGTAGCTTCATGACTTTCCGACTTCGACCACACCAAGACCAAAACCGGCTCGTCGTACTCGGAGGGAGAATCAATTTGCATGAACTGAGACGCCACCCAGTCCAAGACTTCATCCGCCGTCAGAGGCGCCTCTGACACCATCGCACGCTCGCCCGCGACTTCTTGATCGCCAACATTGAAATAAAAATGACTGACCACAAAACAGTTTACGCCAACGGGTGATTGACCAAGAGCCGCACTATGCTCCGGCAAAAGCCAAAGGCCAACCTGCTCGAGGTCTTCCGTTTCACCTTCGAACCCCGCCGCCATGTCCTCAAGTGCGCGCTCGACATCGAGCTTATGACCTCGCGTTTGGTTGCAGGCCTTGCACGAAGGAACGACGTTGGCTTTCGTGGTCTTTCCGCCGCGTGCAAGCGGCGTCAGATGATCCATCGTCAGTTGCGATTTAGGAAACTTTTGACCGCAGTGATGACAAAGCCCAGGGCCGATTTGATTCTTCCACCATTGAGATTCGCGCAGCTCGCGCGCCTTGGCTCGTTCACGTTTGATATGGGCCTGATCGGACATTCCGTCAGGACTTATCACGAATTCTCCCGAGAAGGAACCACCGCCCCATAGAACTTGAACACCCCGGTCCTCTCTGGTAGGCCTCAGGGCTCTATGACACCACAACAAATCAAAGAACGCCTAGAAAAGGCCTATCCTGGAGACCCCGTCGAGGTTGTTGACCTCACCGGCACGCATGACCACTACCAGGTCATGATCACCTCCAATGCCTTCAAGGGACTGACACGCATTCAACAACACAAGCACGTGATGAACGTTTTCGCCGAAGAGCTT
>CAKQVW010000166.1 GCA_934277865.1 uncultured Pseudobdellovibrionaceae bacterium
GGACTACAGTGCTTGGTGTTGAAATCACAAGGGATATAAGGGATTACGCCGACATCCGCTTGTCCGGTTAGTTTTCCGAGCTCTTCGTAGCTGAGTCTTCCGAGAAACCTCACCGAATCCGACAACCCGATCGACAACACATGGCGCTTTAAGCTTTCGACATGCTCGCCGTAACCAACAATGACTAACGCTGCCGAACCTCGAAAGTGCCGGGCTGCCTCTATGAGATGCTCCAAACCCCTTTCGCGAGAAATCCAGCCTTGATACAGAACAATTTTCTGATCGGCCGACAAGCCCGCAAGCTCGTGCAAAGTCGGAGAGGAGACGGCTTCCATCGAAGTCGTAGGAGCTGAGTTGAGCAGAACTTTTATATCACCCCGGCCGTACAGCTTTATCATTTCATCGGCAATAAACTGGTTCACGGTATAAACCAACTGGGGTCGATGAATGTACTTGGCCTCTTCCCATCTCATCCGAACTCGCGCCAGCCACGGAATAGATTTCTGAGCAAAATAAAGTTCGTGAGCATCATAGACGAGCTTGCAGCCCCGCGATTGAGCTATTTGAGATCCTATTCGCAACAGTGGCATGTCATGCACGTGTAAGATGTCGAAACTCAACTGCGCCACACGCTGTCCAACCTGCCGTTCAAACTCCGTATTTCTACCCAAGAGCCTGACACACACTTTTTCAGCCTTAATCAAAAGGCGCGACAATGCGCCTGGCACCCAGCTCTCTGGTTTCTTCAACCAACGTGCGACCGGAGTATTTGGTGGTAAAAGAGAATATCGATGCACAACTATGCCCGAATGGTTCTCCACCCTATCAGAGCCCACTTCAAATCCTGAAATGACCTCAACGGAATATCCGTAATCCCGGAGGGTACAGGCCTGTTGGATGATCCTGCGATCCACAACATGGTTGTCGTTCGCCAACATAAGGATCTTCGTTGCAGTAGACATCTTACCTAAACCGATAGGTCTGGGCGTTATCGACAAATGTTTGCAGCCACGCCTCGATATTTATCAAACCCCAAACATTGCGAGAGAAGTCGCCCTCTGTCTCGATCGCTCTCATGATCTTAGCGGGATCATACACATCGCGCTTCCGTGCTACACCCGTGGCGAAGATCTCTTTCACAAACGACTTCAGCTCATTCTTCATCCAGATATTCAGTGGCGTCGGGAAACCCATCTTGTCTTTTCGATCCAAGACCGATTCCGGAAGATAGGGGGAAACAGCCGTTCGCAAAAGACCCTTTAGTTCGCCGCGCGGGATCAGACTTGATTCAGAAATTCCGGAAGCGAAATCGAACACTTCGCGATCTACCAAAGGCACACGCGACTCAAGACTCCACGCCATGCTCACTCGATCTTCGACATGAAGAAGACCGGGCAAAAGCGAGACGAGGTCGAAACCCATCATGCATTTCATTGGGGAGCTCAGCTGATCTGCAGATGCAAAACTCAAAACCTCCGAGAAGCGATCAAACGGCGATTCATCGCTTAGCGCATCGAGGTCGACCAAACTCGCAATGTCAGGAGCACGAGAAACAAGCTTGAAGTATCGCGACTCAATCGAGCCAAAGAGACCTTCCTTGAACAACCCCTGCATCATTGGGTGGTAAGACTTGAGAACAGTCAAATTTGATTCAAGCTCCGAGAGGCTCAAATTTCCCGCGACCGTTGATCGCCCGTCAATTGCACGCCCCAGAGTATTTTCCAGAAGCCCGACCATGTAGCGCGCGTAACCACCAAAGACTTCATCACCACCTTGACCACCGAGTACGACCTTGCGATGTTGGCTCGCGAGTTCCGAAACCGCAAACTGTGGAAATGAACCAGGGCCAGCTTCAGGATAGTCCATGTGATAAACAAGCTTCATGAAGCTATCTTGGAAGTCGCCTGCGGTGATGGATCTTTCAAGAATCCGCACGCCGTTTTTCTCGCCGACATCTCGCGCATACCGGCTTTCGTCAAAACGCCCTTCGTAGCCTTGGAACTTGCCGGTAAAACCAAGCATCTCGTCTTGGTGCTGTTCACGCGCCATCGACAAAACAAAAGATGAATCCACTCCACCTGAAACGTAAGCACCAATCGGTACATCTGCGCGCGTGTGAAGATAGACGGATTTGCGAAGTACTTCTCGCAGTTCCTCGGCTAATTCGGCTTGCGAGCGCGGTTTCGAATCTTTCGGCTGGTAGCTAGGCTTCCAATATCGCTTGAGCGAAACTTCTCCGCTACGCGATATCTTAAGTGTATGGCCCGGTGGCAGTTGCGAAACACCTTTGAAAAGCGTGCGATCGACCATCTGAAGCTGGAAGACGAAGTATTCTTTTAATGCCTTCGGGTCGATTGCGATTTCATCCATGTGCGGAAGAAGCGCTTTGACTTCGCTTCCAAAGAGAAACGCTTTCGATGTTTTCGAGTAATAGAAAGGCTTGATGCCCAACGGGTCGCGCGCACAAAAAACCTCGCCGGTCTTTTGGTCGAAGATCGCGATCGCAAACATCCCACGTAAGCGATCTACGACGTTCTCGCCCCATTTTTCGTAACCAGCAAGAATCACCTCTGTGTCGCTTGCGGTTTTAAAAGCGTAGTCTCCGAGCTCACTCTTCAGTTCTTTGTAGTTATAGATCTCGCCATTAAAGACGATAACGTGCCCTTGGCGCCCCATCATCGGTTGCGAGCCTGTCGCAATGTCGATGATGCTTAAGCGTCGATGACCAAATCCCACGCGGCCATCTTCTGAAACCCAAACCCCTTCGCCGTCGGGTCCACGATGGATGATCCGATCGGTCATGGCTTTGACCATGCGCGATTTCAATTCACGCTCTGTTGGCTCTGAGAAATGTCCGGCGATTCCACACATCTAGGCGACTAGGTAAAGTACGACTTCGCCCAAATAGCAAGGTTGATGAGCTTCAAAATTAGATGGCTCATCGTTCGCAAATTCACCCATCTTGACACGCTCAATCATGCAGCTGGCGCTACTCTAATTGAGGCATTACCCGCTTCATATATCCATCAAACAGAGGAACCGTAAACGTGTTGTCGCCATGTGACGGACTGTAGATCATTCCCTTAGAAATCAGAGTCGCTCTGGTCGGCGCCACGGCCTGTACCTCTTTGTCAAGTACATGGGCAATATCGCCCGAGCGCGCAGGCCCAGCGCCAAACTCAGCCATGGCGCGCAGATATCTCTTCTCACTGGGAGTCAGACGATCAAATCGTACTCGAAAGAAACTTGCATCCAATTCAGCAATGGCAAGCTCAGTCGCTTTTTTGGCATCATCCTCGACAATTGGCGATCGAACAGCACACTGCCAACTATGCTTTCCCCATTCCTGTAGAAAATAGGGATAACACCTCGTCTTATCCAAAATCTCATTTATCGCGGCCGCTTCATACTCCACACCCTGCTTAGCCGCCGGGGCTTCAAGAGCCAGCTTCGCAGCCGTCCGCGAGAGCGGGCCTACTTCCGGATATTCAAATAGCCTCTCAGCGTAAGATTTTGCTCGTCCCGCCTGCCCCACGAGCTGGGGCAAACCAGCGCCGACAATAGCCACCGGCAATTGTAATTGGGTACATTTGTGCAGAGCCATAATCAGCGCCGCAAACTGCTCTTCTTCGATATACTGAATCTCATCAATGAAAAGTACGACAGCTGTCTGCTTAGACTTCGCCGCACGACCGATTTCCACAAACAGCGCTACCAGGTCGCTTTCCAGATCACCAGAGTCGGCGATTCCCGGCTCACTACCCAAATCTAGTCCAAATTCGATATCTTCAAACTTCACTTTCATGGCACTCACAAATCCACCAAGAACCCTTAGTGCCTTCTTTCCGACATCTGTCGTCGCCGAAAGTAAATCGAGCTTAAGCAGCGCAGTTCTCAGCGCCGGAATCAAAAGAGCTGGCAACGATCGCTTTTCAGGTGTCTCAATCGAGACGACAGCGAAACCGTTCGCTTCCGCCTCTTGGGCAAGACGGGTGAGTAATACTGTTTTGCCGACACCCCGCAGCCCGACCAAAAGGAACCCACGAAAGGCGAGTCCATTTCGACAGCGGTCTAATTGAATCGAGACCTTCTCCATCAGTTCGTCTCGGCCCGCTAATTCAGGAGGGAGAGTACCGGCGCCAGGTGCATAGGGATTTGTTCTTGGGTCCATTTATGATGAAGTTATCATAGTTTAGTATTTTTAGCTAACTCAATCTAACTTTTATATAACTTAACGCTCTTGCTCCATAGACAAGCCCCCACCACTGACCTTTAGTCCCGGTCAGAAAAACTTCGCCCAAATAGCAAGGTTGATGAGCTTCCATTTCATCGCTGGGGAATAGACCTTCTTCGCGAAGTATTGGTGCAGGGCAGCCTCCCCCAAGAGTTCCAGCAAAAAGCCAGATCCGAACACAGTTTCGCGCCATAAATGGGCAAACCCCTGGGACCAAACCCGATCTGGTGGCGCAAAGCCGATCTTGTCGTGACGATCGAGGATGCCATCCGGCACAACGCCTCGCATCGCTTGGCGCAGGACGGACTTCTGAACCCCAGCGTCGCTGATCTTTAAGCTCGCAGGCAACGCAACCCCTAGTTCGACAAGACGGTAATCCAAGAATGGAAGCCTAGTTTCTATCGAGTGGTGCATGGAGTTTCGATCCTCGTAGCGAAGCAACTGCGGAAGATTGGTCTCGGTGATATCCATGATCTGCGCTTCACGTGTATTGGACAGATTTCTTCGATACTTAAGCAGGTGAGCTTTTGAAGCGTTAACTTCGTTTGGCCTTGTGCGCGAAAGCTCGGTTTCAAGTTCTCGTTTTTCCAACACACCAAACTGACTCGCCATGCGTTTGGCGATCATGCGCGGCCGAAAACCACCGACGCCTTGAAGGTACTTGGCGTAGCCCAAAAAAACTTCGTCGCCACCTTGACCATCTAATAAAACAGGCACGCCAAGCTCTTTGGCTTTAGCCATGACGGCTTCTTGCATGAAAACCGATAAGCCGCCAAATGGCTCATCTTGCAGGCGAACGACCTCGTCTAATTTATCCAAAAAACTTTCAGGCCGTACGCAGTGCCAATCAAGGCCACGCGAATCTGCCACTTGCTTGGCAAACGCGGTTTCGTCGTTTTGCGGATCAAGGCTGGAGGCCGTGATCCCGATAAAAAAACCAGCGCGCGACACCTTCGATAGCGCCGCCTGGCTCGTAGTTAAATCCGCCGCAATGGAAGCAATCGACGAGCTGTCAATACCCCCACTTAGACAGGTTCCGACCGGCACATCCGAGCGCAAACGCACACGAACAGCATCAGTCAAAACCTTTTGTACCTCTAGTGCCGCTTCGCTTTCGGATCTTATCCGTTCACCAAGCTGCCGCCGAAGCAAATCGACTCTTGTACTGAGGTCGTACCATTTCTTGGTCGTCCACTTTGATTGATCGAGATCAAAGCTAAGACAATGCCCCGGACGAAGTTCTTTTATATCTCGAAAAAAAGTGCGCTCAGAAAAACCAAGATGCCCTGTGAGCAGGTAATCGACGACCGTTTGGTCATCGACACCGCTGGAACGTCCAACACCTAGAATGGCTTTGATTTCGCTAGCGAACTGAAACTGCGACGCTGTTTCTCGGTAATAAAAGGGCTTCACGCCAAAGCGATCGCGTGCCGCGAAAATCCGCCTGCGAGATTCATCATAGATCGCAAATGCGAACATACCGTTGAATCTCTCAAGGCAATCTTCTCCCCATTCTTCATAAGCACGGAGCAAAACCTCGCTGTCGGTTCCGCTTGTGAAACGATAGCCCTTGGCCTGAAGCTCACTTCGAAGTTCGAGATAATTATAGATTTCGCCGTTGTAAGTGAGAACCAAGCGCGAATCCGCTTGGGCCTTTACAACCATCGGTTGGTGGCCGGCAGGAGACAGATCCAAAATCGCAAGCCGGCGATGACCAAAACCGAAGACGCTGCCCGGAACTGCATCGGCAAAAACACCCTCGCCATCAGGGCCACGATGCTTTTGCATTCGATTCATTTCGGCGAGATCAGCTTCAAGTCGTGCACGCGACTCTTGAGTCTCTCCGCTACGTTTTTCTATGATCCCGGCGATCCCACACATTTTAGCTCTCTAGCTCGTCTAGTAAGCGTTTGCCAATTTCAAGCAAGCTCGCGACTCCCGCCTCGCTAGTATCATCCGATTTACTCACGGCCACCGCCACCAGATTCTTCGCCGATCAACATAATCCGCTTGCCGGCCAAAACAGACCTTAAGAAGGAGAGCTGTTTTTCTTTCTCGTATTCAGCCTTTGTGTAAAGCGTGAGGTTAATGGTTCGTCCTAAACGCTTCTCAACAGACATCAGGCGTTCGTAAACCTCACCGATACTCAATTCATCACTGACTACCAGGAGATCAATGTCGCTTGCGGCCTTGTCTGCTCCCTTTGCGACCGAGCCATAAACGAAAGCGATGGCGATCTTTTTTTGAATGGGCTTGAGGGCTATTCCTAATGGCAT
>CAKQVW010000167.1 GCA_934277865.1 uncultured Pseudobdellovibrionaceae bacterium
GAGTCCCACTATCGCGAAGTGGATCATCAAAAGCGAGGATCTTCGCAGCCTCACACGCAAAGCTCTGGTTCCGTTTGTCTGGTTTGCCGGCATCAGCCTCGCTTGGGGAGCCGACGCCAACACCTGGCTCTGGATCCTGATGGCCGCTGCAATCGCGTTTTCGGTCGTGATTCGAGTTGCAGCCTCCCGCCCAAGCCGCACGCAGCAAGGATCTGCCGAGCGCGAACAAGATCGCTCATGGCCGGGTTTCGTTTTCGCTCTGGTTTCGAGCGCGGCACTTGCGGCCGCACTCGCTGCGGCGCCAGCGGTTTACGCACAAGACCTTGAGCCCCTTGAAGAGACGCCGCCGCCGGCCGAGTTTCCCTACCCAGGTGCGACCGAGCCCTCGCAGCCCGTCGTGCCTCAAAACGAATCCGCAATCAGCAGCCAGAAAACCGGAGCTCGCAAAAAAACGGCTCCAAAAAAATTCAGCGACGTGAAAACGCCGGCAAAATCGAACGGCTATTTGGAAAAGCCGAAGTCCATCAACGACGAAGGCGACTACGTTTACGAAACTCTTTCGGAGGGCGCCGTCCGAGAGTATGGCGAGCCCGAGCCCATCAAGTTTTCCAACACGCCCGGACGCGAAGCTCCTCAGTCGATTTCCAAAGACGGAGAGTTCCGCTATCCAGTGTCGGTTTCCGACTACACAGCCTCCGGCAGCATTCGGTTTGGCATGATGAGCCCTCCGAGCTTAAAAAACGCGAGCAATGGTCTCACTTTCAAAGACATTTACGGTGACGGCATGGTGCCGGCGCTGCTGTTTGATTACGAGTACCCGTTTACACGCGCCATCGGGCGCCTCGGCCTGAAGGCCGAATCGGGATTCATCGCCTCCTCGGCGCGCGGGCGTTTTAAAAACTCCGCTCGTCTAGGAGAACTTCCCGAAGAGCGGTTCACTTTCCTGATGATTCCGTTGCAGGCGACCGTCATCTATCGCATCCAATTTGCAGACACGCAGTGGATCGTGCCCTTTGTCGAAGGGGGAGGCGTGTATTACGGAATCGCCGAGATGCGCGACGATGGCAAGGCACCACGACTTGGCGGAACGCCAGCAGCGGTTACCGCGGGCGGCGTCAGCATCTTGCTTGACTGGATCGACCCACACTCGATTCGTCAGCTCGATGCCGACTACGGCATCAATCATGTTTGGCTGACTTTGCAGTATCGTCAGATCGTAGGAATCAAAAAGGATCTCGACGTTTCGACACAGATGGCGACAGCTGGGTTCACTTTCGATTTTTAGGGCCGCCAGCCCCATCGCCTTTTCCAGCGCCTGCAGCACTTCCCGAACCTAAAAATTCCGACAAGCTCGCGGGCCACCGTGGGCTCGAGCGCAGTGCCGACCAGTCGACATTCTTCGAAAGAACATAGACGGCGCCCACCAGTGCCACAGCAGCGACGTAGCGAATAAACCCTCCAGTCGTATCTGCCTGAACGCGTTTGCGTCTCGATGTTCGCCGATCCACTCTTCCCTCTTCAGCCCGAAGCCGCAGTCGCTTCACGTCCTCCACCGCTCGAAGTAATTCGTCTTTGGGAATTCGCTCTTCAATGATCGTCGTCGAAAATCCCGCCGAGGCCCCCTGCCAACCATTCACGGCCACTGAAAGCGCAATCGGCCACGCCCATCGTTCGAGCCCCGATTGGCTCATCAGCGCGTGGTAGTGATCGTAGGGCCCCAGTTTGGCTTTTCTCAACGGGCGCAGGCAGGCATCGGTGAGATTCGAAAACTTCACTAGCTTCAGCGCATTGATCATTTCGACAACCGAACGGTACCGCTGAGCAGGATCAACATGAGCGGCCTTCTTGATCACCGCCAGGAGTTCTTCCGGAATCAGCCCTGCCGGCGGCAGCCACAGCTGGCCGGCCTTGATGGCGTCGATCGTCACGTTCTGATTTTCACGCCGAAACGGGAACTCACAGGTGATCATTTCCAATAGCACCAACCCAAGCGCGTAGACATCGGTGGCGACGCTGGCAGGTGCGCCCGAAAACAATTCGGGCGCCATGTAATTCAAAATCCCCTCGACAAGGCCACCCGAGTCTGAGGCCCTCTTGGCGTTTCGCCCCGAGGCGATACCGAAATCGATGAGCTTTGAAAAACCATAGCGATCGACAAGAATGTTTGTCGGCTTCAGATCGCGATGTAAAATTCCCTGCTCGTGCGCCACCTGCAGCGCCTGCCCGATCTCACAAATTATGGTGACGATTTCGCTGTAACTGAGTCGACACTCACGAATCAGAGTATGTAGCGACTCGCCCTCAATAAACTCCATCGCGATGAACACCGACGTTTCGTCTTCGCCGAGCGTGAAAATTGTGGCAATATTCGGATGATGGGCCTGCGCCAGCAGCCGAGCTTCCTGCAGAAATCGCTCGCGCGCATCGAAGTCGACGGCTCCCCGTTTTTGAATCAGCTTCACGGCCAAATTGCGATTCAAACGCACGTCACGACATAAATAGATCTCGCCCATGCCACCTTTTCCAATAGGTGCCATGACCACGTAATCGCCGATACTTTCACCGGGCCGTTTGATCCATTTTTTGTCATTCATGATGGAATCTTCCCATTCCTCTCATCGGAAAAATCAGGGCTTTTCTCAAAGGACTAGAGTCGTGTAAGAGTGTTCGCGATGGACCGCACCCCCTCCTCAACATTTATTCAATCATTGGAGTTTCGCCGTTGCGCTCCAGAACGGCACAGAGTGCGGCTGCACCTCTCCTACGACGGCGGCGAGTTCCACGGTTGGCAGCGCCAGACCGACGCCGAGGGCCGCACGACCCAAGTCACGGGCCAGGGCACGATCGAAGCCGCCGTTGAACAATTGTTTGGCGAAAAACTCTCAGTTGTTGGAGCCAGTAGAACAGACGCAGGTGTGCATGCTCAAAAACAAGTGGCTCATTTTGATTGTCTCAAAGATCCCACAAAGTTTCGTGATCTCCGCTACTCGCTTCAGTGCCTCACTCCAGACTCACTGGTCGTAAAAGATGTTTTCCTAGCGCCATATGACTTTCATGCCATCGCCACAGCTCGGGAGAAAGTCTATCGCTATTCCATTTTGAATCGCCGCGTGCCCAGTGCACTTCGCAGGCGCACGACATGGTGGGTGCGTGAAGCCTTGAGCCTCGATCACTTAAACGAAGCCAGCCAATATCTGGTCGGCACACACGACTTCAAAAGTTTCCAGACCAGCGGTACCTATGTGGAGTCGACGATTCGCACGCTTTCTCGCCTGCAATGGAAACGCGTCAGCCCGGCTGAAACCTTGGTTCCGGGCTCGGCCCTTGACCCCGACCTTTATCCAGAACTTCGGACCGGCCACACCGCAGGGAGCCCTGCAGAAAGCCGTTTTCTGGCCGATACCCTGTTGTTCGAAATTCAGGGCGAAGGATTTTTAAAACAAATGGTACGCAATATTGTTGGCTGTCTCGTGGACCTTCAGCTGAGCGGAAGGCCGCCATCTGACATTAAAACGGTGCTGGAGGCCAAAGACCGCCGAAAAGCAGGGAATACAGCCCCCCCACAGGGCCTCTTCTTGGCTGACATTCGATATCCCCCTGAACTTGACAATCGCTGCCGTCCTCTTTAAACCCATGAGTTCTTTGCGGAAGGTTTAATCATGGCTTTGATCAATTTGTCTTCAGGCGGCACGTACAACGCCCCCAAGGCTGGTTCGGAAAACGAAGTTCCACGTCAATGGTTCGTTGTGGACGCAGCTGGAAAAAGCATCGGTCGTATCTCGACGGAAATCGCTCGCGTTCTCCGTGGGAAACACAAACCACAATTCACACCTAACCAAGACACAGGCGACTTCGTTGTCGTCGTGAACGCGGAAAAGGTTCAGATGTCGGGCGTAAAACTCGATGTGAAGCGCTACTATCGTCACTCGCGCTTCTTCGGCGCTCTGAAATCTCTTTCGGCTCGCGAGATGCTCGAAAAAGATCCGGCATTCGTGATCGAAGACGCAGTTAAAGGGATGCTTCCTAAGAACAAGCTTTCGCGCCAGCTCTTGATGAAGCTGAAAGCTTACAAAGGACCAAACCATCCCCACGCCGCTCAAAAACCACAAGCGCTTGAGATTAAGTAAGGAACAGCATGGCTGCAGCTAAAGAAAAAAAAGGTACTAAGTTCTTCTACGCAACTGGACGCCGCAAAACGAGCGCCGCTCGCGTGTTCCTGAAATCTGGCTCGGGTAAAGTCGTCATCAACGGCCGCCCTGCAGAGGGTTACCTCTCGAAGGCGACTTCGCGCATGATGATCCTTCAGCCACTCAACATCACTTCGAACGGAAACACGTTTGATGCTTACATCACGGTTTCGGGTGGTGGCGAAACAGGTCAAGCGGGTGCGATTCGCCATGGAATCTCGCGCGCTCTGATCGCTTATGACGAAACTCTCCGTCCTGCTTTGAAGAAAGCCGGCTTCCTCACGCGCGATCCTCGTATGGTTGAGCGTAAGAAGTACGGTCAAGCTGGTGCACGCGCCCGCTTCCAGTACTCGAAGCGTTAATCCTACTCGCAATTGGGGCCTGGTCGACGCCAGGTCTCCTTTGGAAAAGACCATCGGGACTCTGCTCCCAGTGGCACCAAAAAAGGCTGCTCGGAAGAGCAGCCTTTTCTTTTTCCCCCGACCGGAAAAGGCTCGCGGAGCTAATACCCATGGGCTTATTTCTCGAGATGAATTGTCCCGCATGAGCTCAGCTAGCTGCGACACTTTGTCATTTGCCGCATAGTCTCATTGTCTCGGGTGCAAACCTGAAGCTCCTCACACCTGAAGAGCCGTGGCACTCCGCTTGCCTCGTCTTTGCCTCATGATGTCCCAGCACACTGGACGTTCACAACTATCACCACAAGGGGGGATGCTATGTCACAACTCGATCGTTGGAAAAAATCTTGGGACCCGTTTCGCGAGTTTGGTCTAAGTCCGCGCGGATTTGAGCGGCTATGGGACGATCTGTACGCGCCAGCGCTCAAAATGCGCAACGGTCCAGGGGCCTCACTCAGTGAGGCGTTCAACCCGGGCGCAGAACTGCAAGAGGCGAAGGATCATTACACAATGAAGTTTGATCTCCCCGGACTCACTAAGGACCAGATCAAGATTGATCTGCATGAAAATACACTGATGGTCTCGGGCGAGCGAAAAGAAGAAAAGTCGTCGGAAGATAAAGAGAAGAAAACGCAATATTCAGAGATGAGCTACGGTTCGTTCATGCGCTCATTCACGTTCCCCCAGGCCGTCGACTCGGAACGTGCCGTTGCCAAGTTTGAAAATGGCGTCCTGACCATCGATGTTCCAAAGCGGGAAACGAGCAACCGCCGTCAAATCACCGTTCGATGAGAACTTTGCTGAAAAAATAAGAAAGGCCGAATTTCAATTCGGCCTTTTGATTTTAGTCGACGCTCCGTCGGCGCAAACTTACTTCGTGCAAATCGCGATAAAGAAAAGCTCCGAGTCCCACTCTTGGCAGGTCGAATTTTCGCCCACCAGGCTCTTTACAGCCTGAGTGAAGACCGCCTTGGCCTGAGTCGCCTCCTCCGCTGTCATTTCACTGAAGGGGCGTACATCGTGAGCTGCAAGCGTCTCAGAGCCACATGCCAAAACGAAGTGTGCGCGGTCTGCCGTGGTCGTGTTCTTGGTGACCTGAACGACGCAGCTGTCGCGATATGGTGTCTCTTGAGCCTGAGCGAGTACTGGCGCAGCCATCATCAATGCTGCCGCTGCTGCTGCGAATGCTTTCAATCCTGTTTTCATAATTCCCCCTAGGATGTTTGAGCCTGACTGCTACCACACCCACTTAGCCCCCCCAATCCGTTACCCAGCCATGGAAAACCTACACACCAGTTCACTTTCCCCTAACCAAAGGAGCGCCTCCTCAAGCAGACAGACCTCTCGCACGCGACACGACGTCGCCTCCCCAGTGCGAGGAGGCAGGATGCCGTGTCTGTCTGCTTGAGGAGGTGCGACGTTATTCGTCGAGGATGTAATTGCCCGGATCTACTGGAACGTCGTTCACGCGCACTTCGTAGTGCAAGTGAGGCCCAGTCGATCGGCCTGTCGAACCGACCGCGGCGATGATGTCGCGACGTTTTACCTTCTGACCAAGTTCGACATAGATCTGTGAGTTGTGACCAAAGCGCGTGACCACGCCATAACCGTGATCGATTGAAACAAGTTTCCCGTAGCCGGGGTCATAACCTGCAAAGCTCACGATGCCGTCAGCCGGAGCATAGATCGGCGAGCCCGGCGAAGCCGCGACGTCGAGACCATTGTGCATGACTGGCTTGCTGGTAAACGGTGAAATTCGGTAACCGAATTTCGAAGTGAACCACCCACGAACCGGCTTGATACTGGGTGTGGCTGCTAGCAAGTTTTGACGCTCCGAGAGCGACTCCCAGAGTTCCAAAACGCCCTGCTCACGAATTCCAACTTCCTGAACCGCCGTGTCGATGCGAATCGCAAGAG
>CAKQVW010000168.1 GCA_934277865.1 uncultured Pseudobdellovibrionaceae bacterium
CATCCAGACCGATTCATCCATCCACAAACCTTGATGATGACGACCCTCAGAAACCAGAGCGAGCCCATCCGCCAGCAGCTTCGTCAACCGAAGCGATGCCTTTGCCTCGTCGGCGGAGCCATCTAACCGGCTCCCTAAAACTTCGACTTCACCTGAAAAGCTCTGAAGACCTATCAGTGTGTTCACCAGCTCGGTTTGTCCCGAACCATCAACACCGGCAATGCCAACAATCTCTCCGGGATGAACCGCAAAACTCAAACCCTTCAGCCTCACAGCCGTTGCTTCGGCCATGAGATTTGAGACACGAACCGCCGGGCGTGACTTGTCGACATCCGTTCGCACGCGATCGCCTAACGGCGGAACATCCGCACCTACCATGGCCCGAACGATCTCCGCACGCGTGGTCTTGGCGATCTCGCCACTTCCCACATACTTGCCCCCACGCAGCACCATCCACGTGTCACAGTGATCAAACACTTCAGAAAGTTTATGGGTAATTACAAAGACCGTGCGTCCGCGGGCTTTCAGATCCTTGAGAATTTTAAAGAGACTCTCAATCTCGCGAGGCGAAAGCACAGCCGTAGGTTCATCAAGAACCAATATCTGTGCCTTTCGCGCAATCAGCTTTAAGATCTCAACTCTTTGCTGTTCGCCGATGGAAAGCTCGCCGACTGTGCGATTCCAGTCCAAGCGCAAGTCTTCGCTTGGCAGCGCCTCTTCCAGCTCCTGAATAGCACGGGCGCGATCCAAGTGGCCCATGGTCTGTACCGACTCGTGCCCCAGCATGATATTGTCGATCACCGACAAAGTTTCAACCAACGAAAAGTGCTGTTGAACCATTCCGAGCCCGGCTCGGATCGCATCCGACGGCGAAGAAAATCCGGCCGCCGCTCCATCAACAAAAACCGTCCCTTCGCTTGGTCGTACCAAACCAAAGAGGATCTTCATGAGTGTCGACTTGCCCGCGCCGTTCTCACCCAAGATCGCATGGATCCGACCGGCGTCGAAACTTGCACTCACTCCATCCAGCGCCCGATATTTGCTCGGCTCGCAGATTCGCGTGATGTTTTGAAACTCGACACGTCCAACTTGCACGCTTACTTTTTCTCTTTCGTTTTATAAAAGTCTGGTACCTGAGTTTTACCGGCGATGATGTCTTCACGGACCTTCTCTAGCTTTTCCACATACGGAGCCACTAGGTCACGATTGTGCTCATCCACTGCGTAATCGATACCCTTATCCTTGAGGCCGAAAGAGCGCGGGCCACCGGCAAATTTCTTCTCAACTTCCGATTTGATAATTTCATAGACCGCATTGTCGACACGCTTGAGCATGCTCGTCAAAACCCGGCCAGGCTTGATGCCGTTCTGGTTTGAATCAACACCGATGGCGAACGTTGCCTTTTTCCGGTCCGTCTCGACGGCATCAAACACACCCATGCCAGACGCACCCGCAGCGTGGAACAACACATCGGCACCTTGGCTCATCTGAGACAACGCGAGTTCACGTCCACGAGTTGGATTGGCCCACGCCGACGAGGTGATTCCAACAAATCCGTTGAACACTGTTGCTTTGGGGTTGGCCGCCTTCACACCCGCCTCATAGGCCAGCAAGAAGCGACGGATCATCGCAACGTCCATTCCGCCGATGAACCCAACTTTCCCCGTTTTTGTGACAAGTCCGGCAAGATAGCCAACTAGATAGCTGCCCTCTTGCTCTTCAAACATCAGGCTCGCCACATTTGGAGCGTCAACAACCGCATCCACAATCGCAAAGTGAGTATTCGGAAAGCTTGGCGCCACTTTTTTCAAGGCATCTGCCTGAGCAAAACCAACCGCCACGACCAGTGGAATTCCACGTTCGGCGAAGGTCCGCATCGCCGGCTCAAACGCGGCATCGTCAGGGCTTTCAACATCCTTAATCTTGATCCCGAATTCATTTGCCGCTCGAGTCGCACCCGCCACAGCTGCCGAATTGAATGACTTATCGTCTTTTCCGCCTTTGTCGAGGACCAGACCAATTGTGAGTGCCTGTCCATCACCAGCGGCTGCACTTGAAGACTCTTCAGACTGTCCGTCTGACTTTTTCGTGCATCCAGCCGCTGCCAAAACCAGCGCGCCCGCCGCCACGAACAATCCAAGACCCTTCTTCGAAATCAGATTCCGAATAGCCATTTCAGTCCCCTCCAGAGCCCACGACTTTATTGAGTGCTTAGCTGAATTGCAGCTATTTTTCGAGGGGTCGGTCGACTTATTCGCCGACTTATTTGTTCTCGTGAACAACTTCCGTTATTCTTTTCACACTGTGGCTCGACGTTTTTCACCCCTCGGCTGGCTCCTGATCATTTTCATCTCTTGGCTGTCCTTTTTGGGTGCCGGTCTCATTGGCCTTTTTCTTTCTATCCCCTCAGCCAAAGATCTCGATTCGTGCATCACCACAAAGATGTATCGTCTCCGGCTTTGTCGAGGCGATGAAAACTACGTTCCGCTGAAGCAAATCTCGCCAGCCTTTCAGAACGCCGTGGTGGTCTCGGAAGATGGGGCCTTCTGGGAACATAAAGGGATCGATTGGGTCGAACTTCGCAAGAGTTTCGAAACGAACTTAGAAAAAGGAAGATTTGCCCGAGGCGGGTCGACCATCACCCAGCAATTGGCAAAAAACGTCTACCTCTACCCAGACAAATCCCTTTGGAGAAAAGCCAAGGAAGCCGTCATCGCGACTCGAATTGAAAGGCAGTATTCCAAGAAGCTCATATTGGAAAAGTATTTGAACGTCGTCGAGTTCGACAACGGTGTTTATGGCGTCAAACAAGCAGCGAAGCACTACTTCGACAAGCGACCACTTGACCTCTCCATAGCCGAAGGGGCCTGGCTTGCGTTTTTACTTCCCAATCCGCGAAAGTACTCCGCCAGCTTCCATCGCGACCAGCTAAGCCCCTTTGCGCTCAAGCAGATTTTGGAGATCATCGACCGCCTCGCACGTTACAAGAAGATCTCAGAAGAGGACCGTCTGCTAGCCTCACAACAAGCCAAGGGCCTGTTTGGCGGCGTGAAAGGTGCTGGCAACGATCTCTACGAAGAATTTGTGGATATGGAACGCGAAGAAGGTCTCGAGGACTCCAGCAAGGCCAGCGAACTCCCGCCTGATGAATCGCAGACAAACTCACCCGACGCTGCTGAATGAATTCGGCCAATTGGCCTATAAGGGTTCCAACCGAACGGCCCATTGCTTGTGTCAAATTTCTAACTCTGCCCTGAAATCGGCAGCCGACTTGCCGACTCCAATTCCTTTCCACTAATTCCCCTACTGGGGGCTACACACTTCGGGAGGACAAATGATCCGTTTCTTCAAATTTGCCGCACTGGCAATCACACTATTCGCGGCGACATCCGTTAACACTGGCTATTCATTCGCACAGTTCGATGGACCGACTGACAGCGCCTTCGTCGGTGGCGAAGAACCCAACGTCATGGACGAACTCAATCCGTTTGCGCCAGATATCGAAGCGCAACTGGAAGAGCTCGATCGCAAGTATCAACAAGAGACCGACAAGTCGCCATGGCTGGACACCACCCCCTTGGCTCGACGTGGAAACACCTGCTACCGCTCTAGCTGCAAAGTCTATATTCGCGTGCGCAAAGCCGATCAGCGACTTTATCTCTACGTCGACGGGAACCCGGCCGGAGAATACATTGTTTCGACCGGAGCTCCCGGTCGCGAAACTCCCAATTTGGATCGCCATCCAAACGGACGGATCTACGACAAGTACTCGTCACGCACGTATCCTGGTGGCGACTACAAAGGGTTAGGAAACATGCCCTACGCCGTCTTCATTGAAGGTGGATTTGCTATTCACGGGACAACCAAAGGCAACTTTAAATACCTCGGGCGCAAAGCTTCACATGGCTGTGTCCGCATGCATCCAGACGATGCGTTCATCATCAATCGCCTCGTCCGCGAGCACGGGATTTACAACACCTGGATTCAAATCGACTAATCTTAGCTGACAAATGCCGAAAGCAAAAGGGCGTCTCCAGATTCGGACGACGCCCTTTTTTATTTTTAGTCCGCTGCGGCTGCGCGTTTACGCTTGTGCGGATCGAGTTCACGGCAACGAATACGAATCGACTGCGGAGTCACCTCGATGATCTCGTCGTCATTGATCCATTCCATAGCCTGCTCAAGAGTCATCGGCTTGATCGGCGTCAGCTTAACCGCTTCGTCCGTACCAGATGCACGAACGTTTGTGAGTTTCTTCTCGCGCGTGCAGTTCACGACGAGGTCGTTTTCCTTGGCGTGCTCTCCGACGATCATCCCATCGTACACTTCTGTACCAGGAAGGATAAAGATCTTACCGCGCTCTTCGAGATACCAGAGGGCATAGGCTGTCGACTTCCCTTTACGATCCGAGATCATCGAACCGTTTTTACGGAACGTGATGTCACCTTTGTAAGGTCCCCAGCCCAAAAACTGGGTATTCAAGAGGCCTGTACCCCGAGTGTCAGTCAGGAATTCCGAACGGTAGCCGATCAATCCTCGCGATGGGATTTCGAACTCGATACGCACCCGTCCAGAGCCTTTGTTCAGCATGTTGGTCATGACACCTTTACGCAGGCCCATCTTTTCAGAAACAACCCCCGTGTAAGCCTCTGCAACGTCGACAACGGCAGTCTCCATCGGTTCTTGGCGAACACCATCGACCGTCTTAAAGATAACTTGCGGTTTCCCGATCGTGCACTCGTAACCTTCGCGGCGCATTTGCTCGACCAAAACTCCAAGCTGAAGCTCACCGCGACCAAGAAGCTTAAACTGCTCGGGTCGGTCGGTCATCTCGAGGCGAATTGCCACGTTGGTTTTGATCTCGCGCTCAAGACGCTCGAGGATCTTCCGAGATGTAACGTTTTTCCCTTCAAGACCTGCAAACGGACCGTCGTTGACCGACATCATCATCGCAACCGTCGGCTCTTCGACAACGATACGCGGAAGTGGCTTCGGGTTTGTTGGGGACGTAATAGTGTCACCGATGTCGATCTCTTCGAATCCCGCAACAATGGCGATGTCGCCTGCGACGATCTCTTTTGTCGGGATCTGCTTCATGCCGTCATAGGCAAACAACGCAGAAATTTTGGCTTTTTTATTTCCTTCTTTGGTGGCCACGACGACTTCGTCGTTCACTTTGATCACACCGTTCAAGACGCGGCCGATACCGAGACGGCCAACGAATGTGTTCCATCCCAAGTTCGAACACATAATCTGAAGAGTTTCATTCGAGTTTCCACCGGGAGCTGGGAATTTTTCGATGATCCAGTCAAATAGGAGAGTCAAGTCGTCACGCTTGACCTTGGGATCATCCGTGCACCAGCCCTCGCGAGCAACGGCATAAACCACTGGGAAGTCGGCTTGTTCCTCTGTTGCATCGAGGTCGACAAACAAGTCGAACACTTCGTTCAAAACTTCGTCGATACGAGCATCCGGACGATCGATCTTGTTGATACAAACGATGACGCGCTTTCCTTGCTCAAGAGCCTTCTTCAAGACGAAGCGCGTTTGCGGAAGTGGGCCTTCCGACGAATCGACAAGCAAGACGGCACCGTCAACCATGTTCAAGATACGTTCGACCTCTCCACCGAAGTCACTGTGCCCGGGAGTGTCGACGATGTTGACCTTGTGGTCTTTGTAAAAGAACGAGGCGTTTTTCGCAGCGATCGTGATTCCACGCTCGCGTTCGAGATCCATTGAGTCCATCATGCGCTCGGCAACTTGCTCATGCGAACGGAAAAGTCCGCTCTGCCTCAAGAGACCGTCAACCAACGTCGTTTTACCGTGGTCGACGTGAGCGATGATCGCGATGTTTCTAATGTTATCCGCGGAGATATTTTCCATACCGTTTCCCGTTCCTGCTATTTGTTTCCTTAAAACCAATTCCAATAATAAATTCGAGACGCGCCAAATGCGCCATGCTCAACCGTGGCCGCCCATCAAAAATGCGTCGCCACTGGTGTCCGCTTGGACGAGAGCCGCGATGCTTTCGAAATATTCAAAGACGGCCCTGAGAGTGGCCTCCAGCGTTTCATGCTGGAAGATCGTCCTCCGAAATTGCGAGGCGCCAGGATACCCGGTGGAGTACCACGAAGCAAATTTCTTGATCTGCAACATCACAAAACGCTCGGGCTGATCCCCTTGCGCAATGATGCCAAATGCCTGGTGCAAACGCTCAAAAAGCCGACCGAAGTCCTTTTGCACGACAGGCACTTCGCCCGAGCGCATAAGGCCACGTGCTTGACGGAATATCCACGGGTTTTTCAAACAACCCCGCCCGATCATCACTCCATCACAGCCAGACTCTCTCAAACGACGAACCGCTAATTCGGGCGTCACGAGATCGCCGTTTCCTATGATAGGGATCTTGGAATTGGCCTTCACCTCGGCGATGAAATCCCAGTCCGCCGCGCCGGAATAC
>CAKQVW010000169.1 GCA_934277865.1 uncultured Pseudobdellovibrionaceae bacterium
GGCGCAGCCGTGGTCTTACTTTCTCGGCCTTCACGCAAATCCTCGCCCCACGCGATCTCTAACTTGCGCACGATTGCGTCGGTCTCTCTCGAACTCCAACACAGTCACTGTCGAATTTTACGCGCCCCCCACCGCTCTGTTCCGCAAACCTTTGAAAGGAGAAGTCGCCATGTCGAGTTTATCGCAGGTCGAACCGATCACCCTAGCATTGGGCTCAACACCGGACTCAACATTGACCTCGGCCTCGCACTCGCCCCTGTCACAGGTGAATTCCCCGATGACAGCAGCCGGCGGTCATCCAAATCGAATTCTCGCACTTGAGTTCGGCACGCTGAAGCCAGCTTGGGTTGAAGTCATTTCAGATGTGCTGATGCAGTTTTCGCCGCGACTTTCACATCGAACCGTGCAGCACACGGAGTCTCGCGATGTTCACAATCGTGCGGCACGAACCAGCACGTGGTTTTTTTTAGACCTCGGCACCAATAGCTCGTGGATCAGTCGACGTTTTGGCAACGAGAACAAACTTCTCGAAGCCGTCTTTGCGAAGCTTGCAGAACTGGACATCGAACAAAATTTTGAGCGAACACTGAAGGCCGCGATTGCCGACACCGCGCCAGCAGCCCAAGCTCTGGCGTCCCTTTACTCGTTTTGGATCTCAAGTCCCGGACGCACCAGAGACGATCTCGATCGCCTCCCGCTTCAGGCCCTCACTCAACTTGAAGGACTTCAAGCATGGGGCTCCTCCTCGCGCCTGGAGAGCATTTCCAATTTCTTTTCTCTTCTCGGCTTTCACACACTTGGAGATCTGCGAGCTTTCACGCCGGCAGCTCTGCACGAACGATGGGGCGCTATCGGCGATCTTCTCTACCGCCGTCTTCAGGCCAACCCAGATCTCGAACCTCAACCGATTTCTCCGTACGTTCCAACGGAGGCCCTACGCTCTTTCATCCATCTCGACTTCCCGGTTTCGATCGTGTCACTGCTCTTGCATGAAGTCGAAGGCACTCTCAAACGCTTGCTCGCCCGTCTCGAAGGACGCCGCCTGCTAGCGCGTCGAGTCCGTCTCAAACTGCGCTGCGAGTACTCGCAGCACGAGCATGTTTTTTCTATCGAACCTTCGACAGCCACTCGTGATTTGCGATTTTTTCGCGTGCTGCTTGAAAATCGACTCGAAAAAATTGAGCTCCTTAACCCGATTCAAGATCTCGAAATCGAAGTCGACCCTGTTCCTGAAAAAGAAACTCAGGAAGACTTCTTCGATCACTCCTCCGCCGACGACACCAAGCTCGCGGTCCTTATCAGTTTACTTCGTCAAGAAGGTGCCCAAGCCGGTTTCGCCGAAACACGCGACGAAGTCTGGCCAGAAAACACCTGGGAGGTACCTCCTTGTTTTTTGATTTGCACCGCGAAAAATGACACCAAGAATGGCGCCCAACAAGAGAATCGTGCCGAAGGTCTTTTGGACGAATCTGGATTTGCGCCACGCTTCTCCTATGGTCGCGAACTCCCAAATGCACCAAGACCAACGCTTTTGCTGCGACAACCTCGCCTGCTTTCACAAGAAGAGCTCTCGGCTCTGCACTTCTACTCCAATCATCCTGTCGAACGCCTTGAACACGGCTGGTGGGAAGAAGAACGCGCCGGCCCAGGAGGCAGCTTCGTGATTCCTCGGCGCGATTACTATGTGGCGCGCGATCGAGGCGGAAGAAGTCTCTGGATCTTCCAAGATCACACATCCGGTCAATTCTATCTCCACGGCGCCTTCGACTAAAAAGACAGCGAAAGCCGAAGCGACACAAACCGAAAGGGCGATTATGAACAAGTACTCACAAAAGCATTACCGTCCAGCAGCGAAGGCCATAGGCCGAAGCGACACCCAATCTTTCGGCGCCCCTGCGCCGAAAGCAGCGAAGGCCGGAGGCCGAAGCGACACATATGAAACACAAGAAGAGCTTTTCTTTGCCTGCGCGTCCTTCCTTCTCCTCCTCTTACTCGCCAGCGCAGACGTGTTATTCAAGACCACTTAGCTCACCTCCACAGAGAGCCGTAGCCCGCACTGAGTTTGTCGAGCTCTTGGCGCGAACCAACTTCTCGTTTCTGATGGGAGCCTCCCATCCAGATGAGATGGTTCTACGTGCCAAGCAGCTTCGATATCGTGGAATCGGCATTTGTGACGTGAATGGCCTTTATGGTGTGGTCCGCGGCTTTCAGGTGGCAGAGAAACCAAGCCACTTTGATGCCTCACAAATTGCGGCACAAACTGCGGCTATGGAAGCAGGGGGTGGGAAATTTCGGTACCACTTAGGTGCCGAACTCACACCCTTTGATTCCTCACCAATCGCCTTGCTTCCAACGTCCAAGGAAGGTTACTCGCGCCTCTCTCGTCTGATCACGCAGTCCAAACGGCCTGCTGCAAAAGCTCGCCTCTTGCTCTCGCTGGAAGACGTTCTCGAGCAAGCCGGTCATGCCTCGGGCGAACTGCTAGCGATGCCGCTTCCGCCATGGAACATGCGAGACTTAGAAAAACTCGTCGATGCTTTTGGCGATCGCCTTTACCTGCCTGTGCACAAGGACACGACGTGGGAATCTATTTCCCTGGCCCGTGAAGCCGTCGATATCGAACGCCGCCTCGGCCCTTCTGGTCTCAAACTTTTTGCTACGGGACGACCACTTTTTCACACTCCCGATCGCAAACCCCTGCACGACGTGCTGACCTGCCTCCATCACGGCGTCACACTTGCGGAGGCAAAAACCAAACTGATTCCCAACTCCGAGCGCTATCTTAAGTCCATCGAAGAGCTGCAGCACACGTATCGCGATCGGCCTGACTTGTTGACACGCACGATGGAGATTTCCGAGCGCCTGCAGTTCAGCCTGACGGAACTGCGCTACAAGTATCCCCGTGAAGCACTTCCTCCGCAGAAGACCTCGATCACCTATTTGAGAGAACTCGTCGAAAAAGGATTTGAACGACGCTACGGCGAAGCAACCACCAGTGCGTCGGATCGTGCGAAGGCTCGCAAGCAAATCGAGCACGAACTCCAACTGATTCAAGATCTCGAGTACGAGGATTATTTTCTTACGCTTTACGATATCTGCGAGTTCGCCCGAGAACGAGGGATTCTGCACCAGGGCCGTGGCTCTGCCGCAAACTCCATCGTCTGCTACACCATTGGTCTCACCGCTATCGATCCGATCAAGCTGGGACTTTTGTTTGAACGTTTTCTCTCGCGCGAACGGGCCGAACCACCAGACATCGACATCGACTTCGAACACGAGCGACGGGAAGAGGTGATTCAGTACATTTATCGAAAGTACGGCGCTTCACACGCGGCTATGGTCTGCACCACTGTTTGTTATCGCTCGCGAATGGCGCTTCGCGATGTCGCCAAGGTTTTATCTGTCCCCCCAGAAAAAATAGACCTTCTCGTAAAGACCATGGGACGAGAAGGCCTGTCCCATCTCTTAGCAACGCCCTTTGACAGCGAAAAATTTGGCTTAAGCGAATCTAAATTCCACAAACTGCTAAAGCTTGCCTACGAAATCAAAGGTTTTCCACGGCACCTCGGCATTCATAGTGGGGGCTTTGTGATCGCGCACGAACCGGTGACGGACCTCGTACCTGTTGAGGCCGCCACCATGACCGAGCGTTATGTGATTCAGTGGAACAAAGACGATGTCGCCACTCTTGGCATGATGAAGATCGATATCTTAAGCCTGGGCATGTTAAGCGCTCTGCACAAAGCATTTGAGACCTTGCGCGAGAAAAAAGGCATCGCTCTCGAACTTGCGACGATTCCCCAAGACGATCAGCCAACGTACAAGATGATTCAAGCCGCCGACACCATCGGCACCTTTCAGATTGAATCGCGCGCTCAGATGTCGTTGCTACCACGCTTGAAACCGAAAAACTGGTATGACCTCGTCGTGCAAGTGGCAATCGTGCGTCCTGGCCCCATACAAGGCGGCATGGTGCACCCGTATCTCAAACGAAGATCCGGACAAGAAAAGATCACTTATGCTCACGCAAAACTAGAGCCGATCTTAAGTAAAACAATGGGTGTTCCGATTTTCCAAGAGCAGGTCATGCAGATCGTCGTGGCTGTTGCCGGCTTCACACCCGGAGAAGCCGACGAGCTTCGTCGAGTTGTGTCCAGTGCCTGGCGCAAAAAAACTGTCATGCATGGCCTCAGACAACGTCTGATCAACGGCATGCTTAACAGCGGCATCGACACCTCCTATGCCGAGCAAATCTACAAGGTCATCGAAGGTTTTGCCGAATACGGATTTCCAGAATCTCACGCAGCAAGCTTTGCGCTTCTCACCTACGCCAGTTGTTGGCTGAAGCGCCATCACCCCGATGTGTTTGCGCTCTGTCTTCTTAACTCTCAACCAATGGGGTTTTATCCACCTCGGCAACTGATCTCCGACGCACGAAAAAACGGTGTCCGTTTTCAAGCTCTCGACGTTCAAGCTTCCGAATGGGACTACACACTTGAGCAACCAGGAGTCGTACGAGTCGGTCTTCGTTCCATCGACGGACTTTCAGAAAACGAAGCCCATGTTCTTGTCGCAAAACGCCCAGAAAATGGTTTCCGAGACCTCGAAGATTTCGTACGGCGCACACGTCTTCCCAAGCGTACACTGCTGCGCTTAGCAAATGCCGGCGCTCTGCAAAGTCTACGAATGGGACTTTCGCAAGAAGAAGCCGATATTCGCCGAGCGATATTCAAACTTCAAGGGTTGGACTATCGCCAACAGAGCCTGTTTTATGGAACCGAGTCGCTTGCCGACAGAGAGAACTCGGCAGATGTCACAGCAGAAGGCGCGGCGCCGCATGACGGTCGCGAAAGTATCCTTTGTGAAACCGAATGGGAAACTGTCGTACGCGAATTTAAAACCAAGGGATTCTCGCTTGATCGGCACCCTCTTCGCATACTCCGGGAACAACCAGGATTTATGAAGCAACACCAAACGGCGGAATCCCTTCGCCATCTTCCCAACGGGCGAAGTGTTCGTTTAGCTGGTTTGCGATCTCTGCTGCAAAAGCCGCCGACCGCAAAAGGAGTTTGTTTTGCTTCGCTAGAAGACGAAACCGGGATCTTCAACATCATCATCATGCCAGATGTTTACGAGCGTGTGCGACTGTCGCTGCACACCTCAAATATTTTGGAGGTCATTGGCGTGTTACAGAGCCACAAGGGCGTTATTCACATAAAAGCCAGCGATGTTCGACCGCTGGCTCTGCCGGCCCAAATCTTCTTCAGGCCATCAAAAATGTACTCCTAGACTATTCAAGCCCTACCAGGCTGCCAACAGAGCATCGCGATGATTCTGATGAAAGAAGACCGCAATCAGACGGTCGACGCGAGAAATCCCATCCGGAGTTAAGCACAGCCAATCACCTTGCTGATACAGCCAGCCTCCCTCTTGAAGTCCACGGATCTCTTCAGCAAAAATCCGGAAAAGGTCGACCTGATATTTTTCCTGGAAGTAATTCTGCGAGACCTTTCCTAATCGCAGCTGTAACACGAGCTCGCGAATCATCTGCTCTTCTAGCGAGAGATTATAAGATCGCACCACTGGAAATCGTCCCAATCGAATAGCCTCGCCGTACCTTTCAACAGAATTCGTGACATTCTGGTAGTGCAGACCTTGAACATACCCCAGGGCCGATGTTCCCAATCCGATTTGATCACGTCCGTGATACTGCTGCCTTTGGTAGCGAGAGTAGTGCTCCTCTCGACTCTTGACAGCAGAGTAGGGGGTACATCTTTGAAACCCAAAGTCCGCCAAGATATTGAAACCCTGTTCGAGGCGATAACGTTTCTCCGGCCAATTCGCGGTCTCGCCCACAGAAGACTTTCCTTCTAAACCTCTCCGGAAAGCCATCGGACTATGAGACAGAACTTGCATAGGATAAATTGTAACTCCAGTCAGAACCGATCCCCATCGACGAGCCAATCCAAGAACGCTCCGTTCAAACGATTCTCTCGATTGCCCAACCAAACCTGAGATCAAATCAACGTTTAGCTGCTGAAAACCAAATTTGGCCACGATCTCTAAAGCGCGATCGACCTCTTTGGTCACATGAACACGGCCATTCTGCGCGAGAACGCTGTCATCATACTGTTGAATACCAAGACTCACCCTGGTCACCCCATGGTCCTTCAAGAGACGGATCTTTTCCTCTGTGACCGATCTCGGCGCGCACTCAAACGTAAATTCTTCGATTTCACTGAGATCAAAGTGGGAATGGTGCCCTTTCAAAACCTCGACAATTTGATTCTCGGAAAGATGCGACGGGGTGCCTCCCCCTATATAGACCACCGAGGCTTTTCGCTTTTCAAAACCAAGGTCCGAATACAGCTTCATCTCACCAATTAAATCAGAAACGTACTGGCTCATCCGTTCTGCTGTCGAATTCGTCGTCACGGCATAATAGAAAAAT
>CAKQVW010000170.1 GCA_934277865.1 uncultured Pseudobdellovibrionaceae bacterium
TTTCTACGAACACGTTTTTGAAGTGAACACGAGCACATTGATTCCGCGGCCTGAGACCGAACTTTTGGTGGAGCGTGGAATCGAGTATTTAAACTCTTCAGATGCGGCAAAACCCGATGCACGTCAGTCCGTATTGGTTGTGGATCTTGGCTGCGGAACGGGTTGTATCGGGCTTTCTATTGCGGCCGCCGTGCCGATTGCGAAAGTCGTATTGGTCGATTTTAGCCAAGAGGCATTGGAAGTCGCCAAACGCAATGCCGCTCGCCTAGAGGTTGAAGACCGGTGTGAGTTTCGCCATGCCGACGCTGGTGATCTGTCGGCGCTTGAAGATCTCATCGGCCGCGTGGATCTGCTGGTGGCGAACCCACCCTACATCGATCCAACGGACGAACGTGTGTCGCCAAGTGTGCGGCAGTTTGAACCGGCGACGGCACTCTTTGCCGGTGCCCCTGGGCAAAAAGGTCTCGAAGAAATTCGCCGTTGGGCGCTAACATCGCGAAAGCTCTTGTCGCCGTCGGCGTGTACGCTGTTTGAAATCGGAGATGGCCAGGGTGAAGACGTCATTCAGATCTTCCGCGAGTCGGGTTGGCCAGATGTCCAGCTTCGTCGAGACCTTTCCAATCGCGAGCGAATGATCGTAGGCTTACTTGAGGGAGAGCAGCATGGATAAGATGAAGGTCATTGGCGGTCGTGCCTTGCGCGGAACTGTGCGCACAAGCGGTGCAAAGAACAGCGCGCTCAAGCTTTTGTTTGCCAGCCTTCTTGCTGACGGCAAACACACCTTTCACAACGTGCCGAAACTGATGGATGTTGATTCATCGGCAAACCTCCTTGAAAGCCTCGGTGCGAAGGTTGTGCGTAACGGTCACACGGTGACGGTTGAAACACGTCCGCCGGCCTCGTTTGAAGCGCACTATGACCTTGTTCGAAAAATGCGAGCGAGTATTTTGTGTCTTGGTCCATTGCTCGCGAAATATGGCCAGGCGCAAGTCAGTCTTCCGGGTGGATGTGCGATTGGCAGTCGTCCGATCAACTTGCACTTGGATGGCATGAAAGCCATGGGTGCCGAGATCGAACTCAGGGGCGGTTACGTGCACGCCTCCACCAAACGACTTAAGGGCGCCAATATTCTTTTTGAATTTGCGACCGTCGGTGGAACAGAGAATATCATGATGGCGGCGACCCTTGCAGAAGGTGTGACGGTCATCGAAAACGCCGCAAAAGAACCCGAGATCGTGGATCTTGCGAACTATCTCATCAAGATGGGCGCAAAGATCGAAGGTGCTGGTACCAGCATCATTCGCATCGAAGGGGTCGAGAAACTCACGCCAGCTGAGCACACCGTGATTCCTGATCGTATCGAAGCCGGAACATTGATCATTGCCGGCGCGATCGCGGGTGGGGATGTCACGGTCACCGACTGTGTTCCCGAGCACCTTGAAGCTCTGCTGCTGAAGCTTCGCGAAGCAGGTTATGGCATTGAGACCTCGTCAAACTCGGTTCGCATTCGTTCAACAGGTGGCGCGCGCTGCGTGGACGTGACGACGGCTCCGCATCCTGGTTTCCCGACCGACTTGCAGGCCCAGTTCATGGCACTTATGTGTGTCAGTGAAGGTGTGAGCGTGATCACGGAAACGGTTTTTGAAAACCGCTTCATGCACGTCACAGAACTTCTTCGCCTAGGCGCGGATGTCACGCCTAAGAGTCGTGTGGCCGTTGTGCGAGGACGCCCCGGCGGGCTTGAGGGCGCTCCGGTGATGGCGACGGACTTACGCGCGAGCGCGAGTCTTGTGCTTGCCGGTCTCGCGGCACGCGGCGAGACCGTTGTCAGTCGGATCTATCACCTTGATCGAGGCTACGAAAATCTCGAACAAAAGCTATCGTCGCTTGGCGCCAGTATCGAACGCATTGTCTCAGATGCGTCTGACGACGCCTCTGAGACGCCGTAGGCGTCGTGAGAGCCGCCGGCTCTCACTGCTTTCGATGCAGGCGCATCGAAAGATTCTCTTTCGTTGTATGATTTTGGGCGAAAAAAAACCCCAACTCCGGAGGGGCCAGAGCGGGGGTCGAGGCTGACTTCTGAGAGGAGAAGCCAGAGCCGAGACTTCGGACTGAAAAAGGAGGGGCCTCTTCAGCCGAGGGATTGTCGTTTCATTCCTAAGAACTCGCGACTATCGAACTCGAACACAAATTTAGCGGTGCGAGGCCGGGACAATCGCAGCGTCACCTTGAAGGGCGTCAGCTGTGATTTCTGTCGCGTACGACTCACCGATCGGACTCGCCGCGGTCTGCTGATCACGGGCCTTTGTGAGACCTGAGATCAGCAGAATCGCAACGATGTACGCTGTGATCAGGAGAGGGGTTAACCAGTTTCGAGTCGGACTTTGCGCAGATATCTTTGATGCTAACATTTCGTCTTTTCTCGTAGCCGGGTTCCCGATCACATCGCCTGTCCGTATTCCGGACCGCCGATAAACTCCTTAAGAGCAACCGCTGTGCCAATCGTCCCAAGCGCGGTCCCATCTGACGTGCGAACACCGGCGCGCCGCACAAATACTCTCATCTCAAACCTGGACGTGGGTCGCAGTGCACATCGCGATTTCGTCCTCTACAATGGGACTTTGCTTGAGAAATCGAGTCGAAGCGGTTGGTAAAAATCCGGTTCCAAAAAAAACCTAAAGCGAGGCTTTGGTACTGAATTGGAACCGCATCGAGAGTGGGCGACGAGTGGGCGATAGGGCGCGAAAAGCGAGCGGAAAAACGTGGATCGTTCGTGATCGCGAAGGAAAGATCTACGGCCCCTTCAATACGGAACAAGTTCTTGTGCAGATCGATCGCGGGTATTTCATGGGAGGCGAGGATGTCGCCCTTTACCCCGGTGGGAAGTGGATTCCGATTTCCAACGCTCCAGAGTTTTATGACCGCCTCCTCGAGGCACTCGCACAAGACGTTGATGACAAGAAAAAACCAGAACAGCCCAAGGGGCGGCCAGCGCAAGACGACCGTTCGGGAATGAACCAAGGTGGCCCGGCGGGGACCGGAGCCATTGGCGGAACAGGTGCAGCACCTGGAACAAGCGCGGGCGGCGCGACTGGAGCGACGGACGCAAAGACCGCAAAAACAGCGCCTTCCACAGGCGGCCAGCTTGTTGTGACACAACCGAAAATGCCGGTCGAATTTCAATCGGGACTTCCGCAGGTGGCAAACCCGCGCAACGAAGTACCGGCTGTCATTGAACTCACGGACCTAAAACGACTTGAGCAGTTGGAAGATGAGGCCGAGGAAGAGGAAGAAAAATCGAAGCTTCCAATAGTCCTCTTGGTCGTCGGTGTTTTGGTTGCGGTTGCGATCTTCTTTCAGGACTCGTTGTTTGGGCCGGCGCAGACGACGGCAGGTCGCATACGACTGATTGCCCCGAGGAAAAACCAAGCCGAGATTCCAATTGAGAAAATCAAAGAGAAGTATCGCCGCGCGATCTTGGCCTTCCAGTCGGATCTTTTCAGCGGCTACCAGAGGGCACAGAACGAACTCGTCGAAGTCGTCGAAGGCCTGCCACGCGACCCTGAAAAGGCGGCTGCGACGGTCGAAGTTTACTCGACTCTGTGCCTGACCTATCGCGAACTCTGGCCGTATTCGTATCAGGACGCCCAGGATATGAAAGTGCTGCGCGAAGTTTTGCAGGATGCAAAACGTCTCGACCCTGCGGGTTTGCATGGCGCCACGTGTGAAGTCGTTCAGCTCTTACTTTCGAGCAATTACCGAGCGGCCGACCAGCTTGCCGCTAGCCGCCTTGAAGAAGAGGGTCAGGCTCCGGTGTTGTTTGAGATGCGAGCGGATGCCTACTTAAGTGTTCGCGACAATGCCAACGCCGCGATCTATTACGAGCGTGCACGACTACTGTGGCCAGCTTGGCAGAAGATTGCGGTGGGCGAAGCGCGTGCTCGTGCTCGTACCAAAAACTTTGGTCAGGCGATGACACTTTATCGCGGTGTCATTCAACAGGTTCCGACACACTCGGTAGCAAAGATCGAGTTGGCGTTGATCGAGTTTCGTGAGTTTGAAAAACAAGATCAGGCGCTTCAGCTTTTGACGTCAGCTTTAAACGGAGACGAGAAGATCCCGCGTACTGTGGAATCCGAAGGCTGGCTTGGCATGGCGGAGATCGCGCTTCGGCGGAACCAACGTCAGCAGGCGATTGATCACGCCAAAAAAGCGTATGGCCTGAATACCGGCAACGTCGCGGCTCGAGATTTCCTTGCAAAATTGGCAGGTGAGGCCGAAGTAAAAGGAACAAAGGTCGCAGCTCGTGAGCTTGTTTTTATGGGCGATCAGCATGCGAAGGCGGGCGACTGTTTTCAGGCCCAGGCCGAATACAAAGCAGCTTTTGATGCCGAACCGAAAAACGGTGTGGCTGCCATGAAAGCCGGAAAGTGTCTTTGGCAGCTCAATCAATCCAACGAAGCCATCGAGTGGATGAAAAAAGCCATTCATGCCGAGCCGACTCTGTCGTCGGCGTATGTTGAACTCGCGGACTACTATGCTCTTCGCTATGACTATCAGTCCGCGTTTAAGATCTTGCAGCGGATTCAGCAGCTCCAGCCCAATAACTATGAAGTGTTTCGCGGTTTCGCTCTGGTAGAACTCCGACGCAACAATTTTGCAGGTGCCATTCAGCACGGAACACGTGCGCTGAAACTGTACGGGACCGACCTCGACACCTTCTTGTTGATGGCCAAAGCGCACTACGGTCAAAAAGAGCTGCAAGAGGCGCAATCCTACGCGCAGAAGGCCTTAGAGATCGACGGCGGAAACGTCGAGGCACAAAGTCTTCTTGGGAAAATTGAAGCTGGCATTCGCGGTATCGAACAGGGTGCTGCGTATCTTCAAAAGCTGATGAATCAGATCGTGATCACCCGCGGGTCCACGATTCCACCTGCGGCGATTTCGTATCGAGTCGCTATGGCCGAGATTTTCATGTACGACGACAAGCTCACTCAGGCCGAGCAGGTGGCGCGCCAGGCGGTCGGTCTTGATCCCAACAACAAGGAAGCGTTGTTAACCCTTGGCCGCATTCTGCAAATGCAGGGTTTGGTGAGAGACTCCCTGGAGATGTATCTCAAGGCAGCGGTGCTGGATCCTTCCGATGCGGATCCGATTTTTTATGCTGGCCATGTGTACATCGAGGTCGGCAAATTTTCCGATGCGATTGCGCAGTTCAATCGGGTTTTGAAAGTGAACCAACGTTATCCACGGGCTCATGCCTCCTTGGGCCGCGCGTACTTGAAGCAGAACCAGTTCCAAGAAGCTCTCAATCAGGCAAAGCTCGAGCGCGATCTCAACCCGGATCTCGCGGAGGCCTACATTCTGGCGGCCGAGGCCTTCTACGGTATGGGACAGTATTCAAACTGCTCCAGTGAGTACCAGATGGCGGTCCGTAAACGCGCCCAGGGTGCGAACATCTTGGTGCGCATGGCTCGCTGTGCCCGTCTCAGTGGATCAAGCGAATCGGCGCAGTCGATCTTGCGTCAGGCGCAGGCTCTGGAAAGTGGGAACCCCGAAATCTACAAGGAGCAAGCGGCTCTGTTTCATCAGGCCGGAAAAGCGGACGAGGCCGTCGCGGCGTACGACACGTATCTACGGCTGGTGCCCAACGCCCCTGACAAAGACGAAATCGAAATGAAGATCAGAAAAGTGCAATCGGGTGATTTCAACGTTGATGGGCTTTAGAAAGGAATTATGATGTCGGACATGGTAGGGAGTCTTCGCGGTATGCCAGATCGTTTTCAGTCCGGGATTAAGAACACGTCCTCAAGTTTTGCGCTGCTTGCGCTTCGTGTGTTTTCGGCATCCGTCTTAGGTCTCACGATCGGACTGGCGGTGCAGGAGATTCTTAGCCAAGGGCAAGAGATCACCCTGGCATTTGTCTTCTCGTTTTTGACTGTATTCGGGGCATTTTGGCGTGTTTCGCGCGGTTGGGGCTTTCCCACTTTGCTGGTTTTTGACCTGGTGATCGCGTTGATCGGCATGCTTCTGCGGCTCTACGTCATGATGGCGCCCGACGCTTAAACCATTGGCTTAAGAAAGTCCCCTTGCCTCGTGGGCAAAATCTCATTAGTCTCAGATCTTCCGTTTCCGGAGAGGTGGCCGAGTGGTTTAAGGCACCGGTCTTGAAAACCGGCGAACTCGAAAGGGTTCCGTGAGTTCGAATCTCACCCTCTCCGCCATTATTTCTAATTATTAAAACGGGTTTGGGGATTTTTCCTAAACCCGTTTCTTTTTTTGTGGGCCATTATTAATTTAATAATTTCGCCTATTTATTAAAAAGGATCTTCGTGGAAAAATGTGGGTAAGCGGATAGCGTAGAAAGCCAGGGAACGCACTATTCCAGTTGTTTTATTGT
>CAKQVW010000171.1 GCA_934277865.1 uncultured Pseudobdellovibrionaceae bacterium
GCTTGGGAGAAATGTACGGCGAAACATGGCGATGGAGAGTTTTTCGAATGCTTCAATCTTGCTAGCCACGGTGTTTCGAACGTGAGGTTTCTGGCGCAAACGACCGTCGAAGAATTCGCCAAAGCGCGTGAGCTGAAGGTTGCTCCCAGCGTGGAGTTTGGAGAAGGAAATCGCGGCTGGGTCGGTGATGTGCCGTTCACGTGGTTGGATGGTTCGCGCCTAGAAGGGCTTGGCTGGAAAGCCAGGCTGGAAAGTGACCAAGCGGTGCGTGAGGCGGTGAAGCAGATCATCCGTGACAAGATGGGCGCGAAGGAGAGTTTTGTTTGAGAAAGCAAGTTCTGATTCTCGCAGGAGGCTTAGGCACGCGGCTACGGCCGATCACGGAGAAATGTCCGAAGCCAATGGTTCCGGTGTGGAACGAGCCTTTTTTGCACTGGCAAATTCTGGATCTTAAAGAACAAGACTACACGGATGTCATTTTGCTGGTGGCCTACTTGGGTGAACAGGTGAAGGCGCACTTTGGTGATGGTGAAAAGTGGGGTGTTCGCATTCAGTATGTGTTTGAGAACACGCCGATGGGGACAGGTGGTGCAATTCGCCATGCGATTGAAACCCTTGGAGACGACCTCGAAGAAGAGTTCATGATTCTCAATGGTGATAGTTTTCTGCGGGCTCCGCTGGATGACTTGGCGGGATTTTTTGATGAAGGCCGTTTTGAGGCTGTGGTCACGACTTACGACAACGCGATCCCGACGCCTGTTCCAAATAACTTGAAGGTCCGAAACCAGATGGTCGTCGAGTACGAAAAAGGTGCGGGCCGCGAAAAGGGCTTCGACTGCGTGGACTCTGGAATTTATGTCGTGAAGAAATCCGCATTTTTGTCAGAGGCGGCGAAGTCTTTGAAAGTTCCGTTTCAATTGGAAGATGTTTTGCGGCCGATGATGGCGGCTCGCAGCTGTGGGGCCTTTCCGGTGGCGAATCGGTTTTACGATATCGGGACTCCGGAGCGCCTGAAAGAATTTGAAGAGTTTGTTGCGACCGAGACGGCTGCTGGTCGGCTGCACGGTCGCGAGCCAGAAGGAGCATTATGATTATCGCTCGAACGCCGTTTCGTGTGAGTTTTCTTGGGGGCGGAACCGATTTGCCGGATTTTTGGCAAGAGGAAGAGGGCGCTGTGCTTTCGACCGCCATCGACAAGTACATGCACATCACGGTGAACAATCGTTTTGATCGCACGTGGCGCCTGGCTTACTCCAAAACGGAAATTTGTGATGAGGTTGATCAGGTCGAGCACAAGATCTTCCGTCGGGTTTTGGAAAAGTACGGTCACGAAGCGCGCGAAAAGAATGGCGGCAATGGACTTGAGATCCTTTCGATGGCGGATATTCCATCGGGGACGGGGCTTGGAAGTTCGTCTAGCTTCACGGTCAGCGTTTTGCACGCTCTGAAGGCGCATCTGGGGCGTTACCAAAGCGCCGAGCAGCTGGCGGCGGAAGCCAGCCAAATCGAGATCGAAGATCTTCGCGAGCCGATTGGGAAACAAGATCAGTATGCAGCGGCATTTGGTGGGCTTCGCTACATTCGCTTTTTGCCCTCCGGTGAAGTGGCGGCCGAACCGGTGATCTGTTCGGAGTCGACTAAGCAGGATCTCGAGGCCCACATGCTGGTGCTTTACACCGGTGTCACGCGCTCGGCCTCGGGTGTCTTGAGCGAACAGAAGTCGAAAACTGCGGCCAAGCGTGAAACGCTTCGGGCAATGCGTGATTTGGCGTTTCGCATGAAAGTCGGTCTTGAAAAAAATGAACCGGTTCGCCGGGCCGGAGAGCTTCTGGATGAAGGTTGGCAGCTTAAGAAGACTCTGGCCAGCGGGATTTCGGCGGGTCCTATCGACGAATGGTACGACCGAGCAAAGGCGGCCGGCGCTTATGGCGGCAAGATCCTCGGCGCTGGCGGGGGAGGCTTCCTCATGGTACTGTGTCCGCCAGATCGACAAAAACGGGTTTGTGAGGAGCTTAAGGAGCTTCGCCCAGTGAAAATGCGCTTTGATAGTTTCGGCAGCCGCATCGTTTTTGTCGGCTAAAGGAGAATGGACATGCAGTCAGATCACAAGGCAGTTGGCGCTGATGACTTCGCAAAGAACTACCTGACGGAAACACTTCCGCTCTTTCAAGAGTACGCGAAGCCCGAATTCCAGACGGCGATGAATGCCATGGTTCAAGCCTACCACCGCGGCTCGACTATCTTCATCTGCGGAAACGGCGGATCTGCTGGAACGGCTGGCCATATGGTCAACGACCTCGCCAAGGGCTCGGTGGTCGAAGGGAAAAAACGTCTTCGTGTGATTGGTCTTGCTGACAACATGAGTCTGCTGACGGCCTACGCCAACGACTGTGGCTATGAGACGATCTTTGTCGAGCAGATGAAGAGTCTTTGGAAAAAGGGCGATGTCTTGATCGCGATCACGTGCAGCGGGAACTCTCCCAACGTGGTGAAGGCGGCTGAGTACGCAAAAGCCAACGGTGGTGAAGTGATTGGCCTGATAGGATTTTCGGGTGGCAAAGTAAAAGAGTTTTGCCAACACCCCATTCACTTCAAATCGTTCAACTACGGCGCAGTGGAAGATGCACAACTGATGTTCTCGCATCTTTCCAGCCAGTACCTTCACAAATACATCAAAGAATTTGGTCCTGAGTTTCAACCGGGCCTCTAATTGGAATTTCAGAGAGATAGGTCGAAGTAAGTATGTCGAAAAAAAATTCGAAGAAAAAAACTCCTAAGAAATCCGTCGAAACGTTTTTGCCGGACACGTCGCAAAAGCTCTATGGCGAAGTCGCAATTGAAGAGAACGAGCTCGAGCGGTTTCCAAATCGTACGACGGTTCGTCGCTACACGATTGATTTCACTTGCCCCGAGTTCACGTGCCTTTGCCCGCGCTCGGGCTTTCCGGATTTTGCGACCATCAAGATTCGCTATGTTCCGGACAAGTATTGTGTGGAGCTGAAGTCGCTGAAGCTTTACATCAACGGCTTTCGAAACAAGAAAGTCTTCCACGAGGATGTTACCAACAACATCATCCAAGACATGATCGACCTGCTGGACCCGCACGAGATCGAAGTCGTTGGGGACTTCACGGTGCGTGGGAACATTCACACGGTGGTGACAGCCAAGCATGTGAAGAAGGCGAAGTAGGGCGACGTGAGCGAAGAGAACCTGAAGAATAGCCAAGCAGAGACGGTTGACGAGAAGATGGCTCGTGCCCCGAAGGGGAAGGGTGTCTTGTTGATGCGTCGCTTGGCCAACATCGGTTTCGCAATTGCTGGCGCCTACTTCCTTTATCTCATCGTGCTTCTGGGGCTGGCCTACAAAAACAATCTCAATATGGCGGGCGAGGCGCTGGGCGAGTTTTCGTTGCAGCCCATTCAAGAAGTTGAGCCGGCTGCGATTTCCGCACTCGGTCGCAATCCAGCCAAGCAGGTCATCGTGATGTGGGCGACTTGGTGTGGTCCGTGTCATTCGCTTTTGGTTTCGTTAAAGAGCGAGGCCGAAGCAGGGCGCCTGGATCCTCGATCGATTGTGGCTGTGAGCATGGTCGAACCAGAACGGGATGTGCGTGCCTACCTGGCAAAGACGCCACTTCCCTTTAATATTGCTCTCGACGAAAAGGGTATTCTGGCCCGTCGATTAAAAGTGTCTGGGACGCCAACGGTGGTTCTGATGAAACCTCAAGGTGTCATCGAATCGATTTCGACCGGTGGATTTCGTCTGAGTTCAAAAACCGTCACCTTTCTCAAAAACTGAAACGGGTGGAGCCTTCTAAGTGAGGCTCTGGCTGAGCGTTGTTTGTGCCTTTTTGATTTGTTCAAGTACGGCGCTTGGCCCGGTTCCGCCTTCTGAGGTCCGAGCCTCCATCACCGAGCGGTGAAGCAGCACGTTCTTTGATGTGTCATCAAATCGTGAGTCCAGTTGTTTGAGGTCGCTCACGCTTAAGTCTTCCAAGCGAATTTTGCTTGTGAGGCAGTGGCGCACGACGTGGCCGACGATTTCGTGGGCCTCGCGAAATGGAACCCCTTTTTTTGCCAAATCATCGGCGAGGTCGGTCGCGTTCGAGAAATCTCCTGCGAGAGCGGCTTCCATTTTGGCGCGATGAAACTTTGCGCCCTCTAACATGAAGGCGGTGAGGCGTAGACTCGCCCGAACCGAATCAAGCGCGTAGAAGACGGGCTCTTTGTCTTCTTGCATATCGCGATTGTAGGCCAGCGGTAGCCCCTTCATCATCGTCGCCATTTGCACGAGTGCGCCAATGGCGCGTCCGGTTCGGCCGCGGATGAGTTCTGATACGTCAGGGTTTTTTTTCTGCGGCATGATACTGGAGCCTGTGGTGACTTGGTCGGTGAGTTCCAGAAAGCCGTGCTCGGGTGCTGACCAAATCACAAACTCTTCAGCCATGCGCGAAAGGTGAATCGCCACCAGGCTTAGGCCACTTAAAAGCTCAAGCGCAAAGTCGCGATCCGACACGCCGTCGAGGGAGTTTTCACATGGCCGATGAAATCCAAGCTCTTTTGCGACAAAGCCGCGATCTAACGGAAACGAAGTTCCGGCCAATGCGGCTGAGCCAAGAGGAAGCACACGAACCCGCTTCATCCAGTCGGCGATGCGCTCGCGATCGCGTTGGAACATCCAGAAATACGCAAGCAGATGGTGGGCAAGACTCACAGGTTGAGCGTGTTGAAAGTGCGTGAGTCCTGGAAGAATGGTGTCCACTTCCGACTGGGCGCGCGTGAGCAGGGTGTGCTGAAGGGTCCGAAGCTCCTTGGTGAGAGCTTCGCCTTCGCGGGCCAGGGTGAGGCGAAATGCGGTTGCGACCTGGTCGTTGCGGCTTCGTGCCGTGTGCAGCCGACCGGCCACGGGGCCGATCGCGGCTTTTAGTTGGATCTCGATAAAGCTGTGAACGTCCTCCACGTCAGAGGGAAAAGGGTTTTCTCCTTTGGCGAGAGCGTCACTGATTTGTGTTCGCACGACTTCCAGGCCGCGCACGATTTCGTCGGCGTCGGCTTGTGAAAGAATGCCCTGTTTTCCTAGCATTTTCGCGTGGGCGACCGAGCCATCGATGTCGGCTTCCCAGAGGCGCCAGTCAATGCCAATTGAGGTTGAAAACTGAATCACATCACCGGTGGGGCCGCTTTCAAAGCGACCACCCCAAAGTTTTTTGTCGTAGCTCGAGCCACCGGTGTTTTTTGACATTTAGTTTTTCCCGTTCTTTTGCTGGTCCTGTTTTTCAGCGAGCGACAAGAACATGCGCGCCTGCAAGCCAAACATTTTGACCGAACCTGTGCTTTCACGTTGGTCAAAAGTCGTCGTGTCGAAGCTGGCGAGATCTTCGTTGTAAAGGGCCCACGAGCTTTCGCGTCCGGTCACCGTTGCCACGCCTTTGTAGAGCGACAATCGAACATCGCCAGTTACGCGCTCTTGCGTTTTATTGATGAAGGCTTCGAGATCATTTTTGAACGGATCCCACCACAGACCTTCGTAGGCCAGTTTGGACCACTCCTGATCGACAAGTTTTTTGAAGCGCTGCTCGTCTCGGGTCAGCACAAGCGCCTCCAATGCGCCGTGTGCTTTTAGCAGCACGGTCGATGCCGGGCACTCGTAGTTCTCGCGAACTTTGAGTCCGAGCATGCGATCTTCCATGACATCAATTCGGCCGATGCCGTTGTCACCCGCAATTTTGTTGAGAGAGATCACCAGCTTCGCAGGTGTCATCGTTTCGCCGTTCAGTGCGACGGGGATGCCTTTGTCAAAGGTCACGATGAGAGTCGAGCGTGTGTTGGAAGCGTCCTCCTGTGACTTTGTCCATTGGAAGATTTCTTCTGGTGGAGCGAAGTTAGGTTCTTCTAAGCGACCGCCTTCTACCGAACGACCCCAGAGGTTTTCGTCGATCGACCAGATTTTATTTAGCGACTGTTGAATGGGCACGTTGTGCTTTTGTGCGTACTCAATCTCCCATGTCCGCGTCAGGTTCATTTCGCGAATCGGCGCGTGAATCACAGCCTCCGGCATCAAGGCACGAATGGTGTACTCGATGCGGTATTGGTCGTTGCCTTTTCCTGTACAGCCGTGAGCAAACGCTTTTGCGCCAAGCTTTTTTGCAACTTCAACGGCTTTCGCGGCGATGATCGGCCGCGCGATCGAGGTCGACATGGGATAGCCTTGATATTCACCGTTGGCTTTTAGCGAAGCAAAACAGAAGTCCTTGGTGAACTCTTCTTTGGCGTCGACGGTGAAGTGGGTGGTCTTCATGATCTTGGCTTTTTCTTGCGCCTGATCGAGATCGGCCTGAGGTTGGCCCACATCGACGGTTACGGTGATGACTTCGTCATAGCCATACAGCTCT
>CAKQVW010000172.1 GCA_934277865.1 uncultured Pseudobdellovibrionaceae bacterium
GTACCAGGGTGGCCAGGGCGATCGAAATCGTGCGCTGACGGTTGTTCATAAAGTCCTCCACCTAGAACACATCGCAAGAACGACACCCTTTTGCGACCAGCCATTGCTGGCCGAATGGGAAGCTCGTAAATATCCGAAATAGCAGGTAAAAACGGGTTCCGTATGGAGGCCGCGTGGAAGCCTGTAGAACCGACAGGAGTGAAAAACCTTTCGACAGCGCCGTCATTTGGCGTCCTGCACTGGACATTCTTATGGCGAGAGGTTTTTCTGACCCTATGAAAAATTCGATGCGCCCGATCTCGGAAGTCATTCAAGCTGCTGGCCAGGGAGACCGTATTGCGTTGGCGAAGCTGCTTTCTCGGCTCGAGAGAGAAGGCCCTCCTGTCGTCGGCAATTCGCAAGAGTTGTTGGCGCCAGCCAAGAGCGCTTTTCGCATTGGGATCACGGGGCCACCGGGCGCGGGTAAGTCGACTTTGATTTCGAAGATGATCGGCGGTTTCCGCGAGCGTGGAAAAACTGTTGCGGTGATGGCCGTCGACCCATCGAGTCCGTTCACTCAGGGCGCGATCTTGGGTGATCGCATTCGTTACTCCGATCATGTTCTTGATGCGGGTGTGTTCATTCGCTCGCTCGGTTCGCGCGGCTCACTTGGCGGATTGAGTGCGTCGGCTTGGCTGATGGTGCGTGCATTTGACCACGCGGGTTTTGATGTCGTGCTGCTTGAAACGGTGGGAGTGGGGCAGACCGAACTTGAGATCATGAACGTCGCCGACCATGTATCGGTTGTGCTGACGCCAGAGTCCGGAGACGGCATCCAAGGTATGAAGGCCGGCCTGATGGAGATCTCCGATCTCTTTTTGGTCAACAAGGCCGATCGCCCAGGCGCAGACGTCTTTGCTCGTGAGATCGAAGCGGCTCTCGAACTTGATCCGCGAACGATGAGCGAAAAACCTCCCAAGGTGATGAAACTTTCCGCTCTCACTGGCGACGGCGTCGACGCATTTTTGGAGGAGCTTGAATCGCGACTTCAGCAAAAGGCGACGTGGCTTCCGAAGCGGGCAGACCCCAAACGCCTTCATGCGGAAGCCAAGGCGATGTTGATGATCGAAGCCGAGCGCCGCGCTTCACTAGCGGCGTCTCAAATTCAGACACCTGAAATGCTAGGAAAGCTGTTTCGCGGAATTTCCGAAACATAGTATTCCGTTGCGGCTAAGATCGTGGGTGCATGAAGGTCTCAGCATCTCCTTTTGAGGCGCCTGTCGGAACAACTCGTTCCGGCGAAAGGGCCGAAATACGAAGTCAGCGCGAGGGGAGTGAGACGTCGCTTCACATCGTGCGTTCGGCTGCGGCCTCGCGAAGTGTGCGGGCGGGGCTTGATTCGGCCACCAAAGAAGCGCTGAAACAGTTGGCGGACTTGGTGCAAAATCAGTCCGAGCAGAATTCCGAAGAGTCTTCGGATCAGTCTCAAAATTCCTCAAGTGGCCAACAAGAGAAACGTCGCGAGAAGGACGAACATCCGCGTGATCCTCTTGAACCGTCGGCGCTGCAGGCCGAACCAAAGACGGTGGCCGCCGTCACCCGGTTGAGGGACCGTTTCGAATCGGCGCGGCAGCAGCGTGGGCGCGAGGTGTATCGGCAAGTCTTGCGCGATCAAGCCATGGCGCAAATCGAAGATCAGTTTCGTGAGAATCTTCACGCCTGCCAGGCGGCCGGAGGCGGGGGACTGGATGATGCTTTGGATCGGCTTCTCAGCATCGGTGCAGAGTTTTTGGATGGAGACGGTGATGCTGGTGGCAGCGCTGCAAGCGACGTCTCGAAAGAGGCGACGCTCAGCTCGAGGGTGAGTCTGAAACGTGTGGCTTAGCCCGCGTCGACTTGGTAACGTGTGAGCCATGAGTGACGTCGTTGTTGTCACCTCCAAAGAGGAAATTGCGCGAGTGCTTCGTGCCGCTCTTGCGGATCGGGCGGAAGTGCATTGTGAAACGCGAAACGGCCGTGCCGTTCCACTTGAAATTCGCAGTCTCAGCGGAATGAGCCTGGTGCTCTCGTTGAAACGTGGGGCCGAAGGCGTCGCGCCTCTTTTGAGTTCGGTTTTTCAAAACGATCTTGCGACAGGTGTCGAAATCGAAGTTGTGATTAGTCTGGTCGCCGGGCAGTACGCGATTCGGGAACGGATCTCCGATGTGTCGCTCACGGCATTTACGCTGAGTGCGGGACCGTCGATTCTTAAGCTTCAGCGTCGAAGCGATTTTCGAGTCAATGTGCGCGCGGAAGGTTACGTGGCGCTGCTGACGTTGACGGACAAAACTATCGGCGAAAAGCCGCAGGAGCTGACGTTGCTTGATCTCTCGGCGGGAGGAATGCGTGTGTTGTGGCCGACGGCAAAGTTGGGTATGACGCCGCGGGTGAAGCAGTCTTGGTCAGCGGAACTGATTCTTTCGCCACCGTCGTCTCGCGGAACCGCAGATGAAAAGACGGCGACGGTGATGATCGAGTGTGTGCGCGATCATGGCCCGGAAAATCCCGATCGTCCTCAAGACGGTCATGCCGTGAGTTTTCGGTTCCTCGACTTAGGCCAAGACGAGGCGCGAACCATCCTTTTTGTCTGCCTCGCGGTGCACCGGGCGCGATACGCCTTACGATGAGACATGGGCCACTTTGAAGCCTGTCGGAGTTCTTTAATTCACGTGTCTTTACCAATACTTTACGCGCTGCGGCAATATTCTTCTTAAGTTATGATGCGGCGCTCCGAAGAGTTCTTTGACTGCTGAAGCGCTGGATACCGGACCCGACAACCTCAGGCCTTTGGCCGAGGCGGGAGTTTATCCGGGGCGCCCGACTCCACGGATGGAGTCGCCGATTTTTCAAGCCCGTGACTGGGCAAGAAGGTGACGCCGCAATGGGACTTCGGATCGGTACAAACGTAGCCGCGATCGCGGCCGGAAACAATCTCAGAAAAACAGGCGACCGTTTGGAGCGTGTGTTTTCTCGTCTCTCCTCGGGGAATCGCATCGCCAGACCCGGCGACGATGCGGCGGGATTTGCCATCTCCGAACAGCTTCGTGGTCAAGAGCGTGGGCTCGGTCAGGCGCGAAGGAATGCGGACAATGCCATCGGCTTGATTCAAGTGGCCGAAGGAGGACTTGCTGAACAAAACAATATCGTCGTTCGACTGCGCGAGATCGCCGTTCAGTCTGCCAGCGACACGGTCAGCGATGACGAGCGCGAGTTTTTGGATGTGGAGTTCCAACAGCTCGTCGCGGAGGCGGATCGAATTGCAGAATCCACACGCTTTGGGCAGCGCCAACTCTTGGTTGGCTCAAACGAGGAATTCGAATTTTTCCTCGGCACCTCGGGGGACCCAAAAACCGACGTCATCCGCTATCGCTTGGATGCCGACACACGCTCCAGTTCTCTCGGACTTGCGGGGATGGGGGTCTCCGACAAAGACGAGGCGCAAAGTGTGCTCGAAGATCTCGATGAGTCACTTCTGATATTAGCCAATGCCAGAGCGGGCTTCGGGGCGATCCAGGGACGGTTGGAAATCGCCGGCAACAATTTGGATGTGCAACGGGAAAACGTGTCAGCTGCACGCTCGAGAATTTCCGATACGGATTACGCCGTCGAGGCGGCCGAACTCGCGCAAGCTCAGGTCCTTCAAGACTTTGGTGTTTCTGTCTTGGCGCAAGCGAATCAAAATCCGGCCCGAGCGCTTAAGCTCCTTTAAGGTAAGCTGGCGTTGCGGGTGCAATTTGCGCCATGTCATTTCTCCTCCAATCAAATCCTGACTTTCAAATTTAACACTTCGTTCGCTAGAACTCCGCCAAACAAAGGGGAGTCATGTGATGAAGTTTCTGGCGTTCGTTTTGACAGGCGTGTTTTCGCTATCGGCATTGGGTGCAAGCATCGAAATTCTTGGATCGAACTATGAGCTTCGCCATCAGCGATTGATTGCGGTGGAAGTGGCAAAGCAGTGTGGAGCTTTCGAGCTTGCGGAAGTTGTTGAGTCCGCGACGGAAATCATTCGCGTGGATCAAGGTATCGTCGACAAACGTTTCACCACCGTTTTGCTTCTGAGCGAAGGTGCACACAGTCGAACCGCTGTTGTCACAACCTACTTCGGTGATCACTACGATCATGAGTCCAAAAACTGGGGCGCGTACTCGGTCGAAGCCATTGCGTGCGACCACCCGGCGTTCACCCGCTAATCTCGTTCAAACGTTCACTCTGCCGCCGCGAAATGCGTGCGGCCGCGCCACCTGATCGTCGGGTTGTGCCTTGTTTTGAAACCCAACCGAGGTCCAGGGCCTCGACCTTTGGCGGGTCTCAAAAATATTTTTTATTCCTGTTCCTATAGTCATTTCAAACACTAGACGCGAAGCGTTACAAACCGGACTAGACCAAGGTCTCAAGTCTTCTGGACCTAAGCCGAGAAGTTAGGCGTACGGAAAACACATTGGGGCAGTCGTAAAGAAGAGCGTTTCAGCAGTCACTGTAAACACCCTCCTTCGATAGCGCCCGAGGCCCGAGAGATGTTCGTCGACGTGCGGCAGTCACCCGCACCCGACGTCCAATCTCGGTCACCTCGGGACCGTCCCACGAACAGGCTTTGGAAAAGAAAACGTCGCGCGTGAAGGGGCCTTCGCGTTCGACGCCCCGCTTGCGATGGGCGCAAGCGGCTGTGGGATTGTCCGTTTTGGACAAGAAGGAGTGGTACGTATGGGCTTGAGAATTTCTACGAACGTTGCGGCGATCAACGCACAACGACAGTTGGGAACACAACAAAGTCGAGGAGCTCACGCTCTGGCGGCATTGTCTTCGGGAAGTCGAATCGTGAATGCGGCCGACGACGCTGCCGGACTCGCGATTTCGGAAAACATCAAAGGGCAGACACGTGGTCTTGCGATGGCAAGGCAGAACGCTTTCAACGCGGTCTCCCTGGTGCAGGTGTCCGAAGGCGGTTTAAGCGAGATCAACAATATCTTGATTCGTCTGCGCGAGCTTGGTGTTCAGGCGGCTTCTGACAACATCGGCGATGAGGAACGTGCGTTCCTAGATCAAGAGGTTCAGCAGCTTGTCATGGAGAGCGACCGGATCGCGAAGACCACGCGCTTCGGCTCGAAAACGCTGCTCGATGGAACGGGCGAAGAGCTGGAATTTCACGTTGGGCCGTACGGCGACGACGAAAACATCATCAACTATAAAATGACGGCCGATGCGACCACGTCTCGACTCGGAATCAACGGTGTGTCGGTGGCCGAAAAGTCGGATGCCCGGTCATTGCTCTCGTCGGTCGATGAGGCCTTGGTGGAAATCGGTAAGATGCGTGCGGACTTCGGTGCGGTTCAAAGTCGACTCAATACAACGACCTCGAACTTGGACATTCAATACGAAAACCTTTCGGCCGCTTATTCGCGCATCCGAGACGCTGACGTCGCAAGAGAAAGTGCGGAGCTCGCATCCGCGCAAGTCTTGCAGCAATCGGCGATTTCGGTGATGGCGCAAGCGAACCAGACACCGTCGCAGGCCTTGCGACTGATTTCTTAACGGAAATGTGCCTGACAACAGACCCTCACGAGAGTCAGAAATGCTCCTCGTGAGGGGTTTGGAAGAAGCCGGATGCAGGTGCTTCTTCCGGTCCCATGCCCTTGAAGCTTCGCATTCACCTAAGACAGTTGTGATTGCGGACGGGGCCCTGCGACCGTGGCACAAAACATTCGAGCCCTTGCGATCACGAGACGCGATGGCTTGAAAACCTGATTCGATGAGTGTTTTGAAAACGCGGATTTTTAAGAGGAGAAATACTCGTGAGCGGTGAGGTCGAAGGGGCTAAACGACCAAACCGCGAGGGCACGAGAAAATTTTAAGAAGGAACATAAGTGAGTCGTGGCCCACAGACGACGACTCTCAAGCCCACCCTGGGAGGGGAACCTCCCAGGGTTTTTTCATTGCCCAAACGGTCCTCTCAGCTCGACCTTGGACTGCGTCTCGGACTGAGACGAAATTGTCGAGTTCGCAGACCTCGACCACAAAGCTATATCAATTTGAAATGTCCAATTGGAAAATTGAAGTATGTCTCGAAATTCCAGCTTCTGGTGGTGGGGATCCCATTTTGTGATCTGTTTGGCCGTGCTTGGTACCGGCGTCGCTGCGCATGCAGTGGATGCAACCATGAAGCGCGAGCATTTTTTGGGTCGCCTCAAAATTGAATTGAGGAAAAACCTCTGCGAAGAGGGTGGGTTCACCGACTGTTTTGCGGTCTCGAAATCCCAGTGCGAAGACTTTGTGACCGGTCAGTTTGATCGCTGCTCCGACAAAGTCAAAACAGGTGCTCGTGTCTCATTGGTCGGTGAGGATC